>JAVBRV010000277.1:0-7182 GCA_031547585.1 Victivallaceae bacterium | reverse complement strand
CCGCCGGTACTGCTTGCGGTCGCCGCCTCGGCCTCGCCGGTGCGGCCGCAGCCGAGGTGGCCGACGTCCCACAAGCCGTTGTTCCAGTGAACGATATCGATCTCCTCGCCGGGGAACTTCAATTCCGCCTGCCAATCCTGCAACTGACGCAGGGTGTATTGCAGAAAACGGCCGTTTTCGGCGGGGTAGAAGACCTCTGCCTTGTTTTCCAGAAGTTCCCGCACGAATGGGGCATAGCCCATGCGGATGGAGTCGCCGAGCAGTAAAAATTTCATGATTCAACCGTGTTATTTCAAAATTAAGTTAAACATTTGGCGGAGCTTTTACAGGGTAGGGCGCTCTTTCCCCAGAGCGCCGTTCTCGTTGTATGGTCTTCAGGGTAAAACCGCGCTCCAGGCTTGTTCGGGAGAGGGAAGAACCTGCCACGTTTCATCTTGAATTCATGCCCTGTAGAGTCTGCAACGAGAACGGCTGTCTGGGGACAGACAGCCCTACCCTATGACGTTGTCGACGATTTCGGCAAAATTCTTGATACCTCGTCCCTCGGGGAGGGAGTTCATTCAGCGGAAGGTCTCGTTGACGGCGAAGCCGTTGCCGGTGCCGAAGGCGATGAGCTTGTCGCGGTCGTTGTAGACCTTGAGCTCGTAGAGGCCGGTGCTGCGTCCGCGGTGGAGCTCCTGGGCGACCGCCTTGATGCGGGAGCCGTCGCCGGGACGCAGGAAGGTGAAGTTGGCCGCCAGCGAAACCGTCGGGATTCCGGCAGAGTTGGAGGCCCCGGAGAAAGCGAGGTCGGCGAGGGTGAAGATGGCTCCCCCCTGAACCATGCCGAAGCCGTTCAGTTTCTCCGGGTTCACGTCCATCTCCGCCTCGGCGTACCCGGGGCGGACGACGGTGAGCCGCATGCCGTTGTGTTTGCAGAAACGGTCGAACTCGTTGATTTTGTCTTTGATTTCATCGGGGGTCATGGTTATTCCTCATCGAAGTTTTTCCGGGCGCGGTCGGTTTTGACGGCGGCATTCCGGGATTTCAGTTGCAGGCGGCGCTCGATGGAGCCGCGGGTGGGACGGGTGGCCCTGCGCTTTTTCGGCTCCTTCAGGGCTTCTTCCAGGATGGACTGGAGCTTGCGGAGCGCGTCGGCGCGGTTGAAGGATTGGCTCCGCGAGGTGTGGCTGAGGACGGCAAGCTGGCCCTCCTCATTCAGCCGGTCCCCCAGCTTGGCGAGGAAGCGGTCGCGGATTTCGAGGGGGAGGGCGGCGGTCCGGCGAAGGTTGAAGCCGAGGCGAACCGCCGTGGCCACCTTGTTGACGTTCTGCCCGCCCGGACCGGGGGACTGGACGAACTGCCAGTCGAATTCACTCTCCGGGATGAAGTATCTTCCTGCAACAAGCATGGTTACACGAACTTCCGGAAAGGATGCAGCCATTCTTCGTAGATGGCGCGGGCGCTGCGGACCTCGGCCTCGGCCGGGAACTCCTCGGTGGCCGGGATGCGGTAGGTGTTGGCGATGAAGAGGTCGACCCACATGAACTGCTCCTCGTTGAGGAACTTCATCTGTTCGCGGAAGCTCTGCCAGTCGCGGACCTTGTTGAGGAATTTCATCGACATGGCGTCGCGGATGGCGCGCCCGACCTTGATCGAATCGGCGGCGGGGTCGTAGACGAGGGTGTAGCGGTCGCGCTTGCGCAATTCGGAGTCGGGGTTGAAAAGCCCCGGGTCGTCGACATAGCCGCCTTCGAAGATGAGTTCGACTTCGTGGCCGAGGTTCCGGGCGGAGTTGCGGAGGAGTTCTTCAAATTCGCCGTTCTGGGTGGCGGGGTAGAAGCGGTGCCAGCCCCACGATTCATCCATCAGGAGCCGCCGCCCTTTGCGGGTGGGGTAGACGCTGCGGAGGATGGGGTCGAGCCCCTTGGCGAGACAGACGCCGCACTGCAGTGAGGTGCGTTCCTTGTCGCCCCAGGTGAAGAAGAACTTGCCGAACTTGAAGAAGGGCAGTTCGAGGGAGGGGACGATCCACCAATCGGTGAGGGCGGGCGTGTAATGGTTGAAGGGGCGGCGGACCAGCCGCTCCCCTTCGACGGGCTCGATCACCGGCTCGACCTCCTCGGCAAGCCGGCGCGGACTCCGGTTCAAACTGTAGGTGCTCATGAAAACTTCCTTTTCGGGTACTATACCACAAAAAGAGAAATTATCCAGTCCGGCAAGCCGATTTCATCGCGGTTCAACGGTTGGGGTCGTTGTACATGGCGCTTCCACTCCAGAAGTAGGCGATGTCGGCGGGCGTGACGGAGCCGCTGCGCTGTATCCGGCCTTTGACGGCGGAGGCATGAAGGTCGGCGTAGATGACGTTGAGCCCGCTGTTGCCGTGATGGCGCATCGAACCGGCGGGAATCCCCGCCCACGGCGTCCCGGTGAAGGTGACGCCGCTCCGCACGAAGACGGCGATCGCGTTCGGCACATAGGGCGTGTCGGTCCCGGAGTAGGTGCTGTTGCTGCTGTCGTTATCCATCTCGGCGATCATGACGCGGTTCGACGGTTTGATGATCTTCGACGGCCGGGACGCCGTTCCCACCCCGCTGACGATGTTGCTGAAGTAGCCGCCGGAGGAGTTGGCCGCGTAATTGGATTCCGTTGTGAGCGGCGACTCGGCCGGGCTGGCCGGACATTTGAATACGCCGGAAACGCGGTAGATGCTGCCCTCCACCACCCGGTGAACACCGGCGGCGGCGTTGATTCGGTTGACGAAAGCATACAGGGTGTCCGCCCAGTTGCACGGCGAGAGCGTGCCGGACCTTTGCGCAAACATCGTGAAGCCGGCATAGCTGTCGACGTAGAGCGCGATTTGCAAGCCGAGCGATTTCTGGTTGTTGAGGCAGGCGACGTCCCGGGATTTCGCCCGCGCCTTGTTGAGGGCCGGCAGCAGGAGCGCCGCGAGAATCGCGATGATCGCTATTACGACCAGGAGTTCGATGAGCGTAAAAAATCGTTTTTTCATAAGGCCTCCTTTTTTTTATTCAAGCGAAAAAATCGGGAAACGCAACCGGATCGAGCTCTGGTCGTAGAATTCGGAAACGGAGGTCTTCCGGAACCGTTTCGAGGCGGCGTCGGCGGCGTCCGAGGCGCAGATATCCAGCCCGAGCAAACCGTCTTCGAGCTTGAGCGCCGCCAGCGGCAGGTGCAAGGTGACCCGGTAGCCGCCGGGGTTGTTCTCCACCCGGCAGTCGATGTCTCCGCGCTTCAGGCCGGGGAGCAGATTCCAGGTCTGAAGCTGACCCTCTTTCCAGCGCGGCAGGATAAAGAGGCGCATCACGTTCCGGGTGTAGAATTCGGTTTCGAGCTCCCGGGGGCGGGTGTCGAAGAAGAGTTCCACACAGTCCTGCTCCCAGAAGTCGCGGCCGTTTTTCGCCCCCGAATCGGTGGCGTCGTTGACCCGGACGTCGATTTCCAGTTGATCGCCCCGGCGGGACACCCGGTAATCGATTTTGAGATCGTCGTCCTTGCGCTGCGCGGAGTAGGACTCGCCGCCGGTGCGCCACCAGGTCGAATAGAGCGCCAGCGTTTTTTTCTCCGTCCGTCCGTCGAAGGTAAAGACGACTTCGGCACGGTTCCCCCAGATATACTCTCGAAAGGAGGTGGTCTCGACCGTGCCGCGCTGCTTCGGCCGGAGGGGGACGGTTTTGCTTTCGCCCCGCAGATTGACATCGAGCTTGATGCTCTCATTCCGGTTATTGGCCAGGTGGAACAGCAGCCGCTTCCGGTTGCGGAGAACGCGGGCGAACGCCGGGAGCTCCACCGGGTCCAGCCAGGCCGATTCGAGTTTTTTCATCGCCGCGTCGAATTCGGCGTTCGAGAGCTTTCCCGGCAGCAGGTAGGCGGGAGCGGGACGCACCGCCCGTTCGGCGGCCGGAACCGGGTTGCCGTAGAGATCGAGCACTTCAAGATTGCTGAAATCGGCGGCGATCTCTTTATTGTCCAGATAGTTCCAGATGGCGGCGAGCGGCCGGCCGTCCTTCTCGTACCGGTAGCAGACCACGCCGTTGGCGCGCTTGAAGCTGCCGGCGGGCCGGGCTCCTTCGAAAATCCGGGCCAGCGCGTTGTAGGCGACGCAGACGTTCCCGGCCAGGCGGACGTTCCGGCGGTGGGAGCCCCCCGCCAATGGCCAGAAGGGGGCGAACAGCGCGGAGACGTGGACGGCGCTCGATTGGGTACAGCCTTCGCCGAGGTCGAGCAGGAACCGCCAGGCGGCGTAGTGCGGCGGGCGGAAGCCCTGCATGCCCCGGCCGGGAGCGTTGAGCTTTTCGTCGGGGGGCGGATCGGCGAGGTAATAGAGCTCGGTGTTCCAGAGGGGGAAGTCGGGGACGGCCTGGCGCAGGCTGCGAATGTAGAGGTCGGCCGGGCGTTTGGAGGTCAGCGTCCGGGGGCCGTAGGGGTGGAAGCCGATTGCGTCGAGCCATTTGCCGCTGCCGAGCGCCATGGATTCCCGGCAGAATTGGTCCATGTTTCCGCCGAAATCGCTGGTCAGGCAGAGGCCGATGACCTTCGCCGCCGGATCGGCCTTGCGGATCGCCTCGGAAGCGCTTTTCAGGTAGCCGGAGTAATCGGCGGCGCTCATGTAGAGCTGCGGTTCGTTGATGATTTCGTAGTAGGGAATCCGGCCTTTGGCGTGGAGGGCGGCCGCATGGATGAAGTCGTGCCAGCGGTCGTACGGCGGCAGGGTCATCTGCTGGTCGTTGTATTTGACGTGGTGGCCCGGGGCCGGTTGCACCCGGCACAGCGGCGGCAGCCACTCCGGCCAGCTCTGCCAGGGCCGCGGGGCGAAGTGGCTGCGCCCGAGGACCGGCAGGAGCTGGATGTGGTGCCGTTCATAGCGCGCCAGCAGCTGATCGAGGTGGCGGAAGTCGAATTTGCCCGGTTCCGGCTCCAGATAGCCCCAGTTGAAGGCTTCGTAGCCGGCGTCGTGGTCGCGCAGCATCCGGATGCCGATGCGGGCCAGGAGCTTCAGGAAATCCTCCGGACCGCCCTCGGTGCAGCGGTAACCGCGGACCTTCTCCGACCACTTGACCAGCGGATAATCGTACAGGTCCGAGCCCCCGTTGACGGAGACGCAGAAGTCCCGCCCGAAATCCAGCGGCCGGGCCGTGTAGCGGCCGATCACGCTGTAGCCGAACTCCGCCGCGGCGAGCGGGAAATCGGCGGTTTGCAGTTCGGCCTGGAAGCGGCCATACCGCGAACGCGGCAGCTCCAGCGGCAGCGCGGCGACTTCGCCGGGCGCGAGATGGATGGAATATTCGCGTTCCATGAGGAGCTTGCCGGTGTAGTCGTCGCGGAACCGCAACCGGAGCTTGCCGGTGCTGGGGGCGTGGGCCGCCAGGCGGAGTTCCGCCGGAGCGGGGGAATCGCCGCGCTCCAGCAGCGTTTCCGGCGCCATAATAGCCGCCTCCAGGGGCGTCGGTTTCGCGTCGCCGGTTTTGGCCAGCCGGATCCAGCTGAATGAAAGGTCACCGAAGGGCGTCGCCGGCGTCATCGAGCGGAACAGCAGATGGCGGGTCAGGCGGTCTTTCCCGGTCTTGAAGGTCAGGCGGTGGACTTTGAATTCCTCCTCCGGGGTGAAATCAAACGAGATGCTGGAGTAGCTGTGGTCCGCCGGGGAGAGGTTGCGGAGGGAGACGCGCAGTTTCCCCCCGGACCTTGCTCCTTTGACCCGCAGCGACAGCTCATATTCGGTCTCCGGCTCCAGCGTGAAGTCCTGCCCGAGAAACTCCCAGTTATCGAGATAGGGGTTGCGGATGGTCAACCCCTCCGGACCGGCCGCGGCGGGGAGGAACTTCAATTCCCGGTTGGCTGCCGGATTCAGGTAGCGGGTCAGCTCGAAGCCCGCATTGCCCAGTTTGAATTCGCCGTTGAAGATATGGTTGCCGTCGCCGGCGGCGGCGAAAAATGCGGCCAGAGTGAAGAAGAAAAGCAGGAGTACCGGTTTTGTCTGCACTTGATTTATCCTTTCTTGCCTGTTTTGGTCCCGCTATTACTATAACATAATGCGAAAGAAAACAGAATGAAGGAATTTTGCCGAAAACTTACACTTTCTTGGCTTCCTGGTTGAAAATGCGCGTTCTCGGCGGTAGAATAAAGATATGAGCATGAACATCCGATCGCAGCTTGCACCGACTTTCAACGGGCTCCACACCCGGATCTGCCACTTTGCTTTCGGGAGCTTCCCTTGCCGGACCGGTTCGACCTACTCGTGGAATCGGCTGCTGTTAGTCGCCGAAACCGGGGGAGGGAGGGCGTTTTTCAGCGACGACTCCCGGCGTTATCCGGTGGAAGCGGGGGGCGTTTTCCTGTTGCCCGCCTTCAGAAAGGCGGGGGTGGTGCTGGATGAGGAGACCCGGTTCGTTTCGATCCATTTCAACATGGAGCTGTTCGAAGGGAGCGATATCTTCGCCGAACTGCCGGGAATCTGGAGCGCCGTCCTGCCGCAGTTGGCGGCGGAGACGCGCCGGATTTTCCGGGAGCCCGACGAATTGACCGCCACAGTCGCGCTCAAGATGCTGCTCTACCAGGTTGCCTGGCAGGTGGTTCCGGGCCTGCCGGACCATTTGCGCGGAATGTTGGAGAAGTGGCGCGCCTACCAGCCGCTGCTTGCCATTTTCAACCGCGAACTCCCGGCCTCCGTCACCGTCGACTCGCTGGCGGAGGCGATGAAGATGCGTCATGACGTCTTCACCCGCAAGTTCACCCGCGATATCGGAATTTCCCCCAAGACCTTTCTGACCCGCCAACTGCTGCGGCGGGCTTCGGAGCTTCTGCTGACCCGCAAGGAGCCGATCCGCGACATCGCCGCCCGCCTCGGCTTCAACAACGAATTCTACTTCTCCCGCTTCTTCCGGAAGCACACCGGCCTCGCTCCCGGCAGCTACCGCAAGGGGCTGCAATAATTCCCCCTCTCCATTGACGGCAAACTGCCGTAAACATCATTTCGCTTCTTTTGGAAAAGTGGGGCGGGGGTTTGGGGGAGGGGCGAAAAACCTTTTCTTCCACGTGAGGTAATTGCAAAAATCAATAGCTCATGTGGTTTAACGACGGTTCTCGCTGGGGCGGCCCGCCCCAGACCCTCCGGCGGGCTCCGCCCTGCACCCGCAAGGGCTACCGCCCTTGACCCCGGTACTCGGGGGGAACCTCCAAACG
>JAVBRV010000265.1:0-3310 GCA_031547585.1 Victivallaceae bacterium | reverse complement strand
A
The DNA here is from genome assembly GCA_031547585.1 of Victivallaceae bacterium. Classification (GTDB taxonomy): domain Bacteria; phylum Verrucomicrobiota; class Lentisphaeria; order Victivallales; family Victivallaceae; genus Victivallis. The sequence goes on along the minus strand of JAVBRV010000265.1, from coordinate 3,309 downwards.
CCGTCTAAATCATGCGCGACGCCGCCCTCGCCGGCAAAGCCCCGCCACCCCCACCCCGCCCTCCTCAACTCTAGCTCGGGGAATGGGGGAGGGGATGGGGTACTTTTTTTACCTTTAAAAAAAGTCCCCCTTCCCCTCCCCAATTCCCAGCGCTATCGTTGCGGAGGGCGGGGTGGGGGTGGCGGGACTTTGCCGGCGAGGGCGTCGTCGACCATGATTTCGACGATTTGCTCAGCGTTTTGTTCGCGTTTGGAGATTTCTTCTTCGAGTCTTTTGGTACGGGTGCGCATTTCGTCGAGTTGGCGGCGGTTTTCGGAGAGTCGCCGTTGGAAGTCCTGGCGGACGTGTTCGGTGAGTTTCTGTTTGATTTCGCTTTTCACTTTTTCATCGGTGGAGGCTTTCCAATCGGCGATGAGTTTGGCGAGGTTTTGGCGTCGTTCTTCTTCGACTTTGCGGAGGGCTTCGGCTTTTTCGCGCATGATGGTGCGGAATTTCTCCGGGTCGGAGGTTTGGAGTTTGAGCATCTGGGCGCGTTCGGTTTCGTCCATCATGGAGAAGGCGCGCCAGAATCCGCGTTCGCCGCGTTCGCGGCGGGGGGGCGGTTCGGGTTTCTTTTCCGCTTCCTCCGCCGGGAGAGCCGGGAGGAGGCCGAGGGTGAGGATGAGAAGCAGCAGATATTTCACTCGGTCACTCCTTTCGTATAGTCGGTCAGATCGGCCAGGGATTGCCGGCCGGAGTATAGATCGATGGCGAGGCGGTAGTTTTCTTCCTCGACTTTGCTCCAGTCGGCGAGGGCGAGGAGTTCGCTGCGTGCCAGGGTGGTTTTGGCGGGCGGCGCATCGGGGCTGCTGCCGGGGTAGAGGAACACGGCGGCGGTGACGAGGGCGGCGGCAGCGGCGCCGAGGCCGAAGAGTTCGCGCCGGAAGAAGCGCCGGTGGCGGCGGTTGCTCTCCGCTTTGCGGCGGGCGGCACCGAGGATCCGGGCGTCCAGCGCGGCGGGGACCTCGCGTTCGGTCAGAATCTTGTACTGTTTTTCTTTCATTTCACCAATCCTCCTCCATCTACGCTTTCGAGGTACTTGCGCAGCCCTTTCAGCGCGTACTGCATTCGTCCCAGGACCGTGTTGATCGAACACTTCTGCAAGTCGGCGATCTCCTTGAAGGCCCAGTCCTGCTGGCGGAGCAGAAACACTTCGCGTTGTTCCGTCGGCAGTTGTGCCACGGCGTCGGCGATGACGCGCCCGACGTCTCCGAAATCCATATTCTGATCGGGTTCCAGCGAGGCTGGTCCCGGCAGCTCGGGGGCGTCTTCCGCATCCAGATCGAGTGCGCCGTTTCGTTCGGGGCGGCGTTTCCGCAGCCGGTCGATGAAGATGTTGCGCGCGATCCGGAAGAGCCAGGCGCTGAAGCGTCCGTCGTCGCGGTAACGCCCGAGCTTGTCGATGACGCGCAGCCAGGTTTCTTCGAACACTTCATCTGCTTCGGCGTGGTCGCCGCCGGTGAGGTTCGAGAGGAAGCCGTAGAGCTGTCGCCGGTACCGGTGGTAGAGCGTTTCAAACGCCCGTTCGTCGCCGTCGGCGAACCGCCGGATCAGGATCCAATCGCTTTCCGAATGTTCTTCCGCCATTTCTGTCGTACCCCTTTAACGCAGCCGGGATGGTGAAAATTGTCTCGAATATAAAAAAATCACAGGATTAATTTAACCCCGCTTCTTCGCCGCCGCCACTCCGATTAAAGCGTCCCCGATGAAAAAGAGGGCAAAAAAGGGAGCGTTCTCGAAGAAGAGGCGGTTGGTGCTGAAGAGGAAGAAGCCGCCGAGGGCGAAAAAGGTGATGCCTTCGGCGAGGCTGAAGCCGCGGTCCCACTCGTGCTTCTTACGGTCGAGGGCGGCGGAGAGGTCGCGGAGCGCGGAGTGGCAGGCCCAGAACGCCACACCGGCGGCGGCGAGGGGCTCCGGGGGAACCAGATAGTAGAGCAGAAAGGCCGAGGGGATGAGGAGAAGGAGGCCGCTCCAGCGGAGGTGGAGCCGGCGTTTGCCCGGGGTTTTCCGCCAGAGCCAGACGGCGGCGGCGATGGGGGTGAGGGCGGCGAGAAGCCCCAGTATGCGCATGGCGTCCCCGGGGGAAAGCAAGAGGAGGGTGGCCATCGCCGCCGCGAAGGCCGCCCGGACCCAGATTACCGTCGGGGAGTGGCGCATAAGTTTCCCGTTTTTTCGAAGTGCCGAATTGTTTTCAACTTGAAGATATAGTATATTAGGAAAATTGTCAAGTGGCGAGGCCATTAAATTGCCTCAACGATATACGGATTTTCCTTTTATGGCTTTCATTCTCGGTATAGAAACCAGTTGCGACGAGACGGCGGCGGCGGTGGTGCGTGACGGCTGGGAGGTGCTTTCTTCGAGCGTGGCTTCGCAGATCGACCGTCACGCGGTCCATGGCGGGGTGGTTCCGGAGCTGGCGGCGCGCGAGCATCTGGTGGCGCTGAAGCCGGTGACGGAAGCGGCGCTGACCAAGGCCGGGGTGACGATGGCGGACATCGACGCGATCGCGGTGACGCAGGGGCCGGGGTTGATTCCGGCGCTGCTCGTGGGACTTTCGTTTGCGAAGGGGCTGGCGCAGGCATATGAGAAACCATTGATCGGGATCAATCACTTTTTCGGACATATTTACGGCGCCTTCCTCGACGAAGCGAATCCGGCCTTGGCGGAAGGGGCGAATTACCCCCTGCTGGCGCTGGTGGTTTCGGGGGGACACACCTCGCTTCTTTTGGTGGACCGCGCGGGGGAGGCGCGTCAGCTGGGCTGTACCATCGACGACGCGGCGGGGGAAGCGCTCGATAAAGGGGCAAAGCTGCTGGGCCTCGGCTACCCCGGCGGACCGGTGATGCAGCGGACGGCGGAGGGGGGGAACCCCTCACGCTTCGACTTCCCGCGTCCCTTGACCGGAGGGGCGGGGAAGCCACTGGCTCCGGAAAATCGTTTTCATTTCAGTTTCAGCGGCATCAAAACGGCGCTGCTCTATCATGTGCGAAAGCAGCAGGAGTCCGGCGGTGAGGTTTTCCCCGCAGAGTGGCTGCGCGACACAGCCGCCTCCTATCAGGAAGCTGTGGTGGATGTACTCTGTCGCAAAACGTTGTCCGCCGCGCGCGAAACCGGCGCGCGAAGCATCGTGGTTTCCGGCGGAGTCGCCTGCAACTCGGTGCTCCGCGAGCGTTTCGAGCGGCTGACGCCGGCAGGCGTGCGGTTGTTTCTGGCGCAACGGAAGTATTGTACCGACAATGCGGCGATGATCGGCGGGCTGGGTTGGCATTA
>JAVBRV010000318.1:0-7497 GCA_031547585.1 Victivallaceae bacterium | reverse complement strand
CAGAACCTGGAACCGTATAAACTGGAACTGATTACCGCCGCCTCCCGTTCGGCCAGCGAGCGGGCGAAGGCCGCGGCGGAACAACTCGGCGGCCGAATCGGCCGGATCATCACCGCCCGGAACGGCATCATTCAAATCACTCGGGTGGCTTCTTCGGAAAGCAGCGACTATGGGACCTACAACACCAGCACCCGCTTCAAAGTCATGAAGGTCGTGGTTTCCATCGATTTCGAAATCAAGTAACGGGGAAGGAGAGCTCTTCCATTCCGCCCCCCCTCCCCTCTCACAGGAGTTCGAATGAAACCGCCGACAGAAAATACATATAAAGAGGTTCCGGTCACCGCCGTTAAAAAGGCGTTTGACCTTCTCTCCATTTTGCTCTTTGAGGATCCGGAGGGGAACGGCATTGCTCTCGGGGAGTTGGCCGCCCGGCTCGGCATGCCTCCGAACAGTGCCTTCAACACCCTGAAAACCATGCGGCTCTGCGGCTATGTCGAGCAGACTCCCGGCAAGAAGTACATCGCCGGTCCCAACTGCCGCCGGATCGGCGCCGATAACTACATCGACAGCGACCTCTTTAAAAACCGCCTGGGCAAGGTTCTGGCCGAGTATTCGCAGCGTCTCCAGGAAGCGCTGGTCTTCACCGTCCTCATCGACGGCTTCCGCAACGTGGTCGCCCGCAGCGAACCCAGCAAGCAGGTGATCCGCATCGACAGCCGCATCATCGACCACAAGCAGAGCATTTACAGCCTGGCTACCGGACGGGTGCTGATCGCCAACGCCGAACCCGGCGAATACCGGCAGATCCTGCGCCGCAACGGTGATATTTTCGACCTCTGGCCCGAATATGAAACGGATATTCCGCTGATCCGCAAGCAGGGATTCTGCGATTATTGCAACCACAAAGCCGTCCGGGCCATGGCCGTCGCCTTCCGCACCCACTCGGGCGCCCTCGCCTCCATCGGCTGCCATGCGCCCTGCTACCGCAGCTGCGGTTCCTCGTTTTACGCCATTATCGAGGAACTTCAGCGCGCTTCGGCCGAATTGGCCGAAAAATTCCATAAGGTGGAATAGTTCGCGAATATATCCCCCTCCCCTCTTGCTTCTGTTTCGGTTTTCGCGTATACTTATTACAAGCGAAAAACTCCCGCTCCGGGAGAGCATCGAAAACATGGAGGCTTTGGATGAATCGCTCTTTGACGGATCTGATTAAAGGTGAAATTCTCGGCATGGGCATGGATCTCGTCGGCTTCGCGCCGGTGGAACGCTGGAAGGACGCCCCTTACCTACTCAGTCCCCCCGCCATCCTGCCGGAAGGCAAGACCGTGGTCGTGGCGGGCATCCACATCACCGATACCTGGACCGAAATGGGCGGCACCCCCGAGCCGCAGGATCGCTCCCCCGGCGGCTGGCTCAGCCAGAACGAACTGATGGACCGCATCTCCTTCCGGGTGGTTCGCCGCCTCAACGAAGCAGGTCACCAGGCGATCGCCGTGGTTTCCAGCAACATCTGGCGCTACCGTCAGTACGAAGGCATTCCCAGCCTCTTCGCCCCCGACCTGTCGCACATCCATGCGGCGACGGCGGCCGGACTTGCCGAAATCGGTTGGTGCGGTCTCGCCATCACCCCGGAATTCGGCAGCCGGGTCCGCTTCCTCTCGGTGGTGACCGACGCGGAACTGGTCCCCTCCCCCATGTACGACGGCCCCAAACTCTGCGACATGTGCGGCGAATGCGTCAAGCACTGCCCTTCCCTCGCCATGGTCAAGGACTTCAACGACAAACCCCACGTGGTCACCATCGGCGGCAAGACCTATCGCTACGCCAACAAGAACATCTGGCGCTGCGCCTGGGCCGAGCACTTCAACCTCGACCTCAACTCCGCGACGCTGAAGCAGGATCACATCGATGAGAACGTCATCCTGAACGAGCTCCAGAACGCCGGCGTCCGCGGCCACGAGCGCGGCGTCTGCCAGAAGGTCTGCGTGCCGCCGCACCTCAGAAGCGACAAACCGAGCTTCGGCCGCCCGGATCGGATGATCGCCCAGAACCGGATCAACAAGCGTTATCCCGACACCATGCCCACCTTGCGCAAGCTGCGCGACGACCTGATCGCCAGGGCCGTCTCCTACGGCATCGAAGTGGCTTCGGTCGCCCCCCTGAAGGCGGGAACGCCGGGCGCGGCCCTGGCGGAGTCGGATGCTCCCGGCATGAAGACGGTTTTCGGCTTCGCCCTCCGGCAGCCCGAATACCTCGACCGTGATTTCCCCCTCAACAACGTGCGCAACAGCGACTACTTCTACCGCCAGAAGATGCACTTCGCCCTGCTCCGTCTCGGCCGGATGATGGAGGATTTCGGTTATCACGCGGCGACGTACACCATTCACAACCGGACGCAGAGCTCGGCCGCCGAACTCGACCTCGCGGCGCAGTCCGGCATCGGGAAGATGGTGGACGGCCGGGTTTCCACGCCGGAATTCGGCCCCTATGTCGTCCTCGGCTGCCTCACCACCGACGCGGTGATCGACCCGACGCCGGAGCTGAACGGCGCACTGGAACCGTCAGCCCTGAAGAAGCTCGTCGGCAAAGAGTTGCGTTCCGATCTCGAATGCACGGCCCGGCAGAACCTGATGACCCTCTTCGGCGTCGCCCCGGCGGCTCGGATCGACGGCATCGCCGACCAGCTGAAGGGCGTCGTCAACGAAGCCGAACTCTCCGAACGGGTGACCGACGTGAACCGCCGGCTGTCGTACCACGGTGAATTCATCCCCGAGATCGGCAGCGACGGCACCCGCCTCGCCCGCTCCACGGATTATCTGCCGAACGCCAAAAGCGTGATCGTCATCGGCACCTACTTCGCCGACGAGCTGGTCCGCAACCTCGCCCTCCCCGAAAGCCAGCAGATCGGCTGCTACGGCTTCATGGGCTTCCAGGTCCCGTATGAAATCCACTTCGCCGCGCTCGAGCTGGGCCTCCGGCTCCAGAAGATGGGCTATCAGTTCCGGATCGCCGACAACCTTCTCGGCGTCGGTTCGCGGATCGGCTCCGCCCGCGGCGAACAGCCCGACATGCGCTGCGGCGCGTTGGAAGCGGTCGCCGCCGGACTCGGCGAGATCGGCGAACAGGGCGCGCTCCTCACGGCTGAACACGGTCCTCATCAGCGGGTTATCGCCATCGTCACCGATGCGGAGCTGCCGGCGGATCTGGTCCAGGCTACTTCGGTCTGCCTCCACTGCCACCAGTGCGAAGCGAAATGCACGGTCGGCGCCATCGAGCAGAAGTACGCGGGCCTCAAGGTGGAAGGGGTGGAGGTGAAGTATCCCCTTGTCCCCCGACACCGCTGCGACTGGGCGAAACGCTACAGCCTCGTTCCCGAAGAGGGACCGGGCATCCTCGGCAACATCACCGACGCCAAGGTTCCCGACGGCAAGGTGACCATCCAGGACATCGCCGAGGGCTGCAAGCGCAAGGACCCCGTGATGAAGAGCCGCACTTGTATCTTCGAGCCCTGCCTCCGTCACTGCCCGGCGGGAGCCGGCAGCGAAAAACGGCTCGCGAAGTAAGGCGTTTATCGCCCCCTGCCCTCCCCCGGTTCGGCAACGGACCGGGGAGTTTTTCATTATACGAATTCGCTTGCAAACATAGACAACGAAGCGCAGGCATTTCGATGCGGTTTTGTGCGTTGTCCCGCAGGCCGATGCGAGCATCGGACGAGGACACAATGCGCAATGGCGCGCGAAAGGGCAAGTCTTCGTCTATGTTTGCAAGCGACTTCGGATTAAACGACTTGCATTGTCTGCGAAGCGGCGATACGTTTAGCCAACCAACGCTTGAGGAGGAAAAGCATGGGGAAACAATATCTGGGTCACTTGCCGGAAACTGATCCGCTCCGGAACTATTTAAAGTTTGACATTCAGCCGCAATTGACCGGCTTCCGGGATCGGGTCGACTACCGGGTTTTCCGGTTGAACGGCTCCAACGACGTCTATCTCTATGAGGAGAGATACACGGGCGTCCAGATGATCGGCAAGTTCTTTCTGTCGCGAAACGAGGTCGACCCCGACACCGCCTCGCGGCGGCTCGACCGGGAGTTCCGCAACCTCGCCATGATGCGCGGATTCGGCTTCACCGGCGGCGGTCCGCATTACGTCGCCCGCCCGCTCGGCCGCAACGAATGGCTCAACCGTCTGCTGATTACGGAGTTCTGTCAGGGGGAGATGCTTTCGAACGTCCTGGAGCGCGCCATCGTCAATCGCGACAGCGGGCTGCTCTACCGCAAGCTGACGGCGCTCGCCTGGTTTCTCGCCACCTTCCACAACCGTACGGCGGGGGAGGATCGGGTTGATTTCAACGCCTCCACCGCCTATGGGGACAGCCTGGTGCAACGGCTTCTGGAGCAAACCGTTATCGGCTGGGAAGACGCCTGCGAACTCTACTGGCTGCGCGACCGCTGGCGCGATGAAGAGAAGATGTGGCTCGACCGTCAGGTCTGGGTTCACGGCGACGCTACGCCGGACAACTTCCTTTTCGGCGACGACCTCTCGGTGATTACCTTCGACCTGGAGCGCGTCCGCCGCGCCGACCGGGTCTATGATACCGGACGCATCGCCGGTGAATTGCAGCATGTTTTTCTTCTGGCCACCGGCAATAAATATGCCGCCGAGCCGTTTATCGGGCACTTCCTCTGGGAATACGCCTGCCACTTTCCGGATCGGGAACGCACCTTCGAAACCACCTGCCGCCGGGTCCCCTTCTATATGGGAATGACCCTCCTGCGGATTGCCCGCAACAACTGGCTGGGGTGGGAGTACCGGCGGCGCCTGATTTACGAAGCCAAACTATGCTTAAGGAGATGGACGCCATGATCCGCGGGCTTATTTTCGACATCAACGGAACGGTCAGCGATATTCTTACTGATGAAGGGCACGATGAACTCTGGAGAACGCTCGGCAATTTTCTGGAATACCAGGGGATTTTTATTGCCCCCGCGGAGCTTCGCGAACACTATTTCGAGCTGAACCGCCTGCAGCGCAAGCGGAGCGGGGAGGAGTTCCCCGAGTTTGATGTCGTCCGCCTCTTCGCCGAGCTCTTGGAGAAGCTCGCCACCAAGGACTTTTACGCCTTGTCGCCGTCGAAGCGGGAGAAGCTGCCGGTGGTTTTCGCAGAGATTTTCCGGGCAGCCTCGCGCTTTCAGCTGAAACGCTACCCGGAGGTCCGGAGAACGCTGCGAAAGCTGCGTGAGAATTACCGCCTGGCGGCGCTCTCGGACGGGCAAAGTCTCTGGGCGCTGCCCGAAATCCGCTCCGTCGGCCTCGAAGGCTTTTTCGACCCCGTCATCATCTCCAGCGACCTCGGCTACCGGAAGCCTGATGAGCGCATGTTTACGGGTATGCTTAAAGCGCTGGACATGAAGCCGGAAGAGGTGATTTTCATCGGCAATGATATGTTCCGCGACGTCTACGGCGCGCAGCGGGTCGGCATCCGGACGGTGTTCTTCCTCTCCAACCAGGGGGAGCAGAAGATGGCGGACGTTCGCCCCGACTACATCATCTACCACTTCAACGAGTTGCCGGAGGCGGTCCGGTTTCTCGAAGAGCGCGACCGGGCCGCTCAGTAGGCCTGTCCCGCCCGGCGGCGGTACTCCTGCGGCGAAAAGCCGGTTTCCTGTTTCACCAGGCGGCAGAAGTAGCTGGCGTGCGGCAGGCCGCACTCATAGGCGATCTCCTTGACGGCGAGATCGCTTTCGCGCAGCAGCGACAGAGCGTGCTGCAGGCGGATTTCCGCGAGATAGGTCCCCGGCGTAATCGACATGGCGCCCTTGAACAGGCGGTTGAGGGTGGTGCGATGAATCCCCAGCCGGGCGGCGAGCGAGGCGGCGGTGGCATCGGGGTCGGCAAAGTATTCATGCGCGAGATCAATGAACTCCCGCACCGGGTCATGGTCGCCGCGCTTCCCGGCGAGAGTGCCGCCGGCCAGCGCCAGGATTTCGGCGGCGAGGCCGATGGCGTGGCGCTGGGCGTAGTGGCTACGCTCCTTCAGCAGGGTTTCGATTTCGAGAAAGAGGCGGGCCGGACACTCCCCGGCATAGAAAGCTTTGTGCGGATACCCGTAAGCGGTCATGAAAGCCGCCGCGCCGGGCCCGTCGAAGGTGAACCAGTAGTAGCGCCACTTCCGTTCGGGGTCGACCGAGCGGTGATAGTGCTCTTCGAGCGGCATCTGGTAGAAGACCTCGCCTTCGCCGACGCGAAAGCTCTCCTCTTCGCGGATCACCTCCCCCCTCCCCCCGACGCACCAGAAAAGCTGGACGAAGTTCTTTTCGCTCCCCGGCACCCGTTCGAACCAGCCGCAGGGCGCCTCGTGATACCCGACCGAGCGGACGTGAAACGGCAGCGGCAAGGGCGGCAACGCCCGGGGATTCGGACGGCTGACGATTTTGCGCATGATACCCCCTGCCCTTCTGCATCAAAAGTATTATCGATACATCACAATTCGCATTGCGAATCCGTAAAGACATACTATATTTTCAACATCGACCAATTTCAAGGGAGAAACAATATGAATCGCAAAGAAGAGGTTCGGCGCATCCTGGCGCTGTCGGTGGAAGAGCTGCAGAAGGAAGCGGGGAAACGGCTGAAGCTGACGAATACGCTCGATGAGCTGTATGCGTTCCTCGCGGATGAGATGGTCGCCGAGTTCCGGCGGGCGGCGGCGGGGACGAAGGTCGTCAACTTCATCATGCCGGTCGGCCCGACCCAGCCCTACCGGCTGATGGCCGAGCGGATCAACGCCGAAAATCTCAGCCTCCGCAACGTGCGTTTCTTCTTTATGGATGAATACTGCTGCGACGACCGCGACGAGCTGATCGACAAGAATCACCCCCTGAGCTTCCGCGGCCAGATGGGCGGACTCTTCTTCGACCACGTCCGGCCGGAGCTTCGGATGCCCGCAGAACAGATCATCTTCCCCACCCCCGGGATTTTGAAAGAGCTCCCCCGCATGATCGAGGAGACGGGCGGCATTGAAGTCTGCTACGGCGGCATCGGCATCCACGGCCACGTTGCCTTCAACGAACCCGAACCGGGCGTGGCGGATACCGACCCCCGGATCCTCACCATCAACGAGTTCACCCGTACCATCGATTCGACCCGTCACCGGGGCGTCGGCGGCAACCTGGTCAACTTCCCCCGGCGTGCCATCACCCTCGGCATGAAGCAGTGCCTCGGGGCGCGACGGGTGCTCCTGATGACCCGCAACGAGTCGACGGAGTTCTTCTGGGCCAATACGGTGCTGCGGATCTCCGCCGTCGGCGAACCCGGCGACGACTACCCGGTGACCCACTTCCGGCATCATCCGAACATCATCATCGCCTCCGACGTCGGCACGGCGACGGCCCCCCGTTTCAACATCTGACGGAAGGCTTTATGAAGATCATCGATGCCCACGCGCATCTCCTGGCCGGAGGTGAAGGGTTCGCTGAAATCGTCGACTCCGACCTCT
>JAVBRV010000451.1:0-14990 GCA_031547585.1 Victivallaceae bacterium | reverse complement strand
GGGGTTGCACTTCCCGAACGTGACGTTGGTGGGGTTGATCAACGCCGATCTCGGGTTATCGATGCCGGATTTTCGCGCGCCGGAGCGGACTTTTCAGCTGATTACGCAGGTGGCGGGGCGCTCGGGGCGGGGGGATGTGCGCGGGGAGGTGATGATTCAGACGCGGAATCCGGAGAACGAGACGATTCGTTTTGCGGCGGATTTGGATTCGGAGGGGTTCAGCGAGTTCGATTTGGAGTTCCGGGAGTTGTTGCGTTACCCGCCGTACTGTCACTTGTGGGTGGTGCACTTCAGGGGGGAGGATGAGGGGAAGGTGCTGGAGTTCGCCAATTGGTTTACGGAGGAGCTGCGGCCGTACACGCACGACGGGGTGAGTTTGGCCGGACCTTCGCCGGCGCCGATTGAGCGGATCAATGGGAAGTACCGCTATATGCTGCTGATTCGGGGGGAGAGATTGAAGAGACTGCGGCAGGCGGTGCGGATTCTGACGCTGCACCGGCCGGCGCCGAAGGGGGTGGAGGTGTACGTGGACGTGGACGCCCAATCTCTCCTCTAAAAAAGTTTTACATAAAAAAAGAAAAAAAATTAAAAAATAGGCCGCAGGCCGTGCGCACCCGGCCGAGCCGGGACGCAGTCCAGCGCGCGGACAGCGCTGGTCGCTTGCCGAAAGAATTTTCGGCAAGCGAAACGCGGCCCATCAAGTAAATACCTCTCGGCGGAGCGCTGCCGATAAAAGGCGTTGCGCAGCAAGCCTTTTATCGAGCCCAGCGCGCGGAGCCGCAGCCGGAAACCGTTTGCAACTCGCGCCCATCAGCTACCCTCTCGCCCACTCGGCCCATGACGTAATTACCCCAAAGACCCTGCAACGAGAACGGCGCTCTGGGGACAGAGCGCCCTACCAGCGTCTATTCCAGCTCTTACCGCCAGTCGATCACCCGCGTGACGTTCTCCGCCGGATTCTCGGCCAACGCTTTATATCCTCGCGCAATCGCCCCTAGCTCCGCCGGAATCACCTCGGTGAGCAGCGGGCGGAGCTGATAGGCTCCGGCCTCCATCCAGCGGATGCCGCGCCGGATGTTGGAGGCGGTGCGTTCGGCGGGGAACTTCATCTCCCAGCCGGAGAGGAAGCGCAAGTTGCGCTGCCAGATGAGCTTCGCCAGCTCGGCTCCGGCCCAGTTCCCCGGTTTGACGATGCCGACCATCGAGCAGACGCCGCCTTCGCGGAGCGCCCGTGCCGAGGCCAAGAGGGTCGAACCCGCTGAAACGGTGTCTTCCACCAGATTGAAGGTGTTTTCGAGCTTGCCGAATTCTTCCGGGGTCAGTACGGTATCGATGCCGCAGGTGCGGGCGAGGTCGCGGCGCTTGGCTTCGGGGTCGACGCCGACCACCCGGCAGCCCAGCAGCTTCGCGCTCTGCGCCGCGAGGTTCCCCACCGGACCGAGGCCGATCACCGCCACCTGTTCGGGGAGGGAGCCGAGGCCGAGCAAGGGGTGAAGCCCGATGTTGATGAAGCGGAGAAAGCCCGCCAGTTCGCCCGGAACGCCGTCGGGGAGGGGGAAGAATTGCGATTCCGCGCTGAAGCCGAGTTCGTTGCTGTGACAGCCCTTGCTTTCGGCCATCGAGGGGAAGACGAAACAGCGTTTGCCGTCCTCCAGCCGTCCGACCGCGATGTAGCCGGGCTCCACGCCGGTCCCTTCGGCGATGGAGAAGAGCTCCGTTCCCGGGCTGACGGTCGAAAATTCCACTTTAAGGTGTCGGCCCCCGGCGGGGACGGTCAGTTCGCGTTCCCGGAAGTAGGGCTTGTTCAAGCCGTCGAAAGTCAAAGTCTTCTGCATGGTTTTATATCCAGGGTATTACAGTTTAATTTTTTCTAAGATGCTCATCGTTTGATAACCGTCCTCCAGCGTCGTCAATCGAGGCGGTTGCTTACCTTCACGTACGCACGTCATAAAGTACTCCAGCTCCGACTGGTAGCCCATCTTGACGTTGTTTGCCCCGAACGGCGCAAACTGCCAGTGGCGCACATTCGCATTCGCCGACGGCTCCGGCGGATAATAGTCGAGCGCATGGAATTGATCGGTCAGAATCATGCTCCGGTCGGCATAAAACAGCTCGGTCTCGAACTTCAGGTTCCCGTACCCCGGCGCGACAAAGGTATGGAGCAGTGCCGAACAACGCTTCCCCCGGCAATCGCGCAACTTGATCTCCACCAGGATGTTCTCTTCGGAAAATTGCACCGTTTGGCCCACCTCGACAATTTCATCCAGAAACGACGCCGCCAGGTTCACCGGATGCACCGCCTGTACCAACAGATAGCGCTTCAAAAACGATGCGTCATCGAGCCCCGGCAGCCCGTAAATCTCATCCGAACGGTACGGCCCCGAGGTGTAGTACTTGACCACTCCGTATTCGAAATCCCCGCTTTTGAGGCGCGCCGCCTCGCGCATCACCGCGCTGTGCCGCATCATGAAACCGACCTGGCCGAAAACGCCCGCCGCCTTGGCCTTCTCCGCCAGCTCGCGGGCCTGCGCCGCATTCTCGCCGAGCGGCTTTTCACAGTAGAAGGGCAGTTTCTTCTCAATGCAGAACAGCCCCGCCTCGTAGTGGAGGCGCGGCGGGCCGATGATGATGACCGCCGCCGGTTTCTCCTCTTCGATCATCCGCCGGTAGTCGGTGTAGGCCTTGCCCGCGCCGTGAGCGAGGCGGCAGGACTCCGCCTGCGCCGCCTCGAGCGCGCAGACCGCCGCCAGCCGCACCCCTGACAAGGCCGACAACGAAGGATAGACAAAACGGTTTGCATGGTCGCCGCAGCCGATAACGCAAATTCGCATGATTTCCCCTTTCATTTTAAGCGGGATTCATGTATAGTATAGTTGAATACGCCGGAAAAGAAATGGAGGAAAGGGTTGAAATGATGGATGAAACCGTTATCGCCCTGCCGCATTTGCTCGATATTGATACCGGGCATGACCCCGCCTACCGCTTCCGGCGGCGCGGTTCGGGCGACTGGATTCTTGCCATGTGCTTCCGCACGGCGGCGGTGATCCGCACCGCGAACGGCCTCGAAACCGCCGCCCCCGGCGACTGCATCCTCCACAGCCGCGAGTTCGACCAGCTCCACCACAGCGTCCCGGGGAGCCGCGAAGGGTTCCGCAACGACTGGCTCTACAGCCGGTACGACGCGGCGATTCCCCTCGCGGAGAAGTTCGGGCTCCCCTTCGACGCACTGCTGCCGACCGGCCGCCCGAAGCTGCTTGAACACGGCATCTCCGCCATTAGCCGCGAACTGGAAGCCCCCGACGAATTTACCCCGGAGGCTGTACGCGAACATCTCGCCGGACTTTTCCGCGCCATCCGCCGGGCGCACCGCAGCGAACGGCGCCTCCGCTTCGATCTCTCCGCCGCCGAGCAGGAGTATTACCCCCGCTTCCGCCGCCTCCGCGAGGAGCTGCGGGGTGATTTCACCGGCGCCCCCTCGATTCCCCGGCTGGCGGCGCGGCTCCGGCTCAGCCCGGAGCGCTTTGCCGCTCTTTACCGCAAGTTTTTCGGGGCCGCCCCCTACGCCGATCACCTCGAAGCGCGCCTCCTGAAAGCCCGGCGGCTCCTCCTTACCACCACGCTGCCCGTGAAAACCGTCGCCCGCGAATGCGGCTGGCAGGACCCTTATTACTTCTCTCGCCTCTTCACCCGCCACTCCGGCGACTCCCCCGTCAACTTCCGAAAAGCACATTTTGAATCGTAACACGGTTACAAATGGCGCGGTAAAGGACTGAAAAGACTAAAAGGACTAAAACGACTGAAAGGACGGCGCTGTTTGAGTTGTGACGGGCGTGCTTTTCTTGTTCTTTTGCCCATCTATTACCTCGCCCTACCGATCATCTCGTCCTTTTAGTCATTTTAGTCATTTTTGTCCTTTCAGTCCTTTTCAGGCCCCCATAAATATTTTTGCAAAAAAGCACCTTCTGCTCTTGACACGGTTACGATTTTGTGTCATACTATATGCAAAGGAAAATCATCATGTCGGATAAATTGCAAATTGCGCGGGAGGAGATCCTGCAACGGATCGAGTCGGGGGAATTGCCCGGCGGCGTGAAGCTGCCGGCGGCGCGGGAGTTCGCGGCGACGCTGGGCTCCTCCTTCGCGGTGACGCAGCTGGCGTTTCACTCGCTGACCCGCGACGGCATCCTGCGCGCGGTTCCCCGGCAGGGAACCTACGTCCGCGAGGATTGGCGCGAACGTATCCTCCCCGGCAGCTTCCGGGTGTTCCGCCCGATGTGGAATGAAATCATCCGGACGCACCTGATTCCGGGCTGTCCGGAAATTCGCGTCAGCGAACGGTTTCATCGGGGAACGTACGAAATCCGCTCCTCCTGGGACGCTCACCGCCGGCAGGATGATTACCTCGATCTTACCGGATTTTTCGAAGAGGCCTGGCCGGATCGCCGGGATTTCTTTATGGAACGGTTCCAACCCTATCAGGTGCAGAACGGCCGGTGTTTCGGCATTCCGCTTATTTTCTCCCCCTGGGTGATCGCCTGCAATGTGCGCGTATTCGAAGCGGCCAAGGTGGAGCTGCCGCAGCCGGGGTGGAGTTGGGAGGAGTTTCTGGAGACGCTTCGCCGTCTCCGGCGGCATTCCGCTCCCAACGGTTTTTTCCACCCCGCTTCGCCCAACTTTTACCTGGGGGTGCTGGCCCGCTCCGGCGGTGCGATCGTGAGCCGCGAAGGCAGGGAGTTCCGGCTCCGGCTGGACGACCCCCGCACCCTCGACGGCTTTCGCCGGTTGAAGGAACTTCGGGAGGTCACCGGTGATTCCCCGGGCGGCCACGCCTATGATTGCTTTCGGGCCGGGAACCTGGCGATGCTCGCCGCTTCCCGGGAAGACATCTGTTTCGATGAGACGTTTCCCTGGAGCTGTGTGCCGCTGCCGGTTATCCCCGGTGGCGCCGATCTGACCTGGCAAGCCGGTGAATTGCTTTGCATCCGGCGTCAGGTAAATGACTTCGATGAGGTGGCGAGGGTGATCCGCACACTGCTCGGCACCGAGGTGCAGAACCATCTGGCGGACGCCTGCTACGGCATTCCCATCCGCCGCTCTTCGGCCATCCGGAGCTTTCGCGAAGATGATCCGCGCGATCGCATCTTTTTCTCCGAGATGACCAAGATCGCCCCCGACTGCCAGTTCGCCTGGCCGGAAATCTACCGCTTGGTATTGGTCGGCCTCGGGAAAATCTGGTGGGAGAACGCCGACCCGGAGACCGTTATCCGTGAATTGGCTCCGGCCCTCCGGACTATCATTCGCTACACTCCGGTTAACCCACGCTTCATACTGTAAAAAGGAGAAGAAAATGCGTAAATCATTCACATTGATCGAATTGTTGGCCGTTATCGCGATCATCGCCATCCTGGCGGGCCGAACGTCGGCTTCGGGGTACGGCGCTGTCAGCGCCGCGCCGCTCGTTGGCGGCGTTCCCGAATTCAACCTCATCGCGACCAATCGGACTTGCCCGATTGATAACCATTAATCTGTCATCGGAGAAAACTATGAAGCGGTCATTTTTTACCCTCATTGAACTCCTGGTCGTTATAGCGATCATCGCCATCCTGGCGGCTATTTTGTTGCCGGCGCTGAACCAGGCGCGCGAGCGGGGACGCGCCGCCAGTTGCACTTCCAACCAGAAGCAGCTCGGTCTCGGCATCGGTCAGTATCAGGTCGACAACCGCGACTTCATGGTGCCGATCGACTACAAGGGCATGGCGCGCCCGTATTGGACGAACGCCCTGATGGGGCCGAATCCGGCGGCCGACCCGGGCAATTGGGGTTCCTGGAACAAATTCACCACCGGAACCTATATCTCGATCCGGTTGCTGCGTTGCCCCACGGTGGCGGGGAATCCGGATATGACCGGAACGGTAAGTTCCGGAAACGCCTGGGAAAAAGCCGATTGGTGGCACCAATACCCCCATTACGGCATGAATTACGGACTCGGCATGCGCCCCAATGACTCCGACCCAATGGGGGCGGTCGGCCGGAAGATCGGCAGCCTCAAAAGCCCTTCGCGCAAACTCTACATCGGCGACACCAGCCACCGCACTGCCGCCACGGTGATCCAGGAGGGCGGCGGACGCTACCGCTGGTACACGGGCGACGACAACGGCCGCACCGATACTTCCTTCGGCATTATGGACGCCCGTCATCTCGGCAGCCTCAACATGCTCCATTGCGACGGACGGGTCGCTGCTTACCGAGTCCGTAACCGTTACGCGCCGTTTTACGAAGATCCGTTCAACTACGTTACGAAAAATTTTCCGTTTCTTCATCGCGATTATTGACCTGGAGGCCACAAACATGAAACTGATTTCCACCCTTCTTTCTCTTGCGGCGTTCTGGTGCGGAAGCCTGTTCGCCGCCGACGTCGACACCTCCCGCCTCCGGTGGGAGCTCCCCCGCTACGCCGAACGCCTCCGCGACGGCGGGCAGGATCGGTTGCTCGTCAACGTTCCCGCCGACGCCGCGCCGCGGCAGTACTTCGCGCTGGCGGAGCTTGACCTTGCGCCCTACCGCGGCGGTGTCCTCGAATTTTCCATCCGGTGGAGGATCGCCGGGGTGAAGGAGAGCGGCAGCCACTACCCCGGAGCCGTCTTCCAGCTTCACTACCGAGACGAGGTGAACCGGGATTACTGGCCGGGCGATGGCCGCCGCCTCGGCTCCTTCGACTGGCGGGAGAGCAAATTTACCGTCGATGTCGCCCGTGACGCCCGCCCGGGGAAAGTCCGCCTTGGCCTCGAAAACGCCACAGGAATAGTGGAGTTCGACCTCGCAAGCCTGAAGATCGGCTCCGCCGACCAGTTTCTCAAAGATCCTGCCGCGAAGCTCACCGGGGAGGACGAAAAGGAGTTTATCTTGCTGGAGGAACGGCTTCGCGCCGCGCTTCTCATTCAGCCCGCGCCCTCCGTGGAAAAGGTCGCGGATATCCTTTCCCGGCAGCAGGCGGACGGCACCTTCTCCGGCATCGATTATAAGGAGGACAATCGCTCCGCCTGGAAAACCGGCCGCCATCTCGGCATGACCCGTGATCTTGCCCGGAGCTGGCATGATACCCGCGACCTCCGCACGGGGGACGCCATCCGCAAAGCCGTCGGCTGGTGGAGTAAAAACCTCCCCCGCAGCGGCAACTGGTGGTGGAACGATATGTACGTGCCGCAGACCATGGCCGACATCCTTTTCCTGGCCACTCCGCTGTTTCCCGAAGGACCGGAGCGGGAAGCCGCCCTCGCCGTCTGCCGCCAGTCGATGTTTTTGACGCGCTACGCCGGGAACAACCGCGTCTTCATCGCCGCCAACATCTTCAAGCGCGCGGTTCTTGAACGCAACGGGCGGGCGCTGAAAGCCTCCTGGAGCGCCCTCTCCGAAGAGATTCGGTTGGCCCCGACGGAGAATATGACCTCCCCGGTTTTCGGCGGCATCCGCGCCGACGGCTGCTACCATCAGCATGGTTCACAGATCCAGTTCGGGAACTATGGCGGCGAATTCCTCACCAACATCGCCTTCTGGTCCAATATCTGGAAAGGGACGAAGCTCGCACTTACCCCCGAACAGTGGCAAGTCATGCGCCACCTCGCCTTCGACGGCTACCGCTGGGTGCTTTACCAGGGCGACATGGATCTTCTCGCCGTCGGCCGCCAGCTCGGTAAAGACGCCGCCGCCGCCAAGGGAAAGCGCGCGATCGACGCCTTCAACGACCTCGGCCAGGCCGATCCCGAGGGGCCCGCGCGTTACCGCGAAGCGCTTCAACCCTTCACCGGCAATAAATTTTTCTGGAACTCGGCCTATATGGTTCATCGTCGTCCCGGCTGGTACGCCGCCGTGCGCATGAATTCCACCCGCGTCACCCCGATCGAGGACAACACCAACTGGGACAACGCCCTCGGGCGCTACTTCTCCGACGGCGTCTGCCTCGTCTACCGGTCCGGCAAGGAGTACGAGAACATCACCGCCGCCTGGGATTGGACGCGGCTCCCCGGGGCCACTCTCCCCGCCACCCCCGTCTACACGCCGGAGGAGAGCGCGAAGATCGGCCTCAAAACCGGCGGGAATACACCCCGTTGGACTCACAGCCGCAAATGGCGTCAGCTCGGTGAAACCCGCTTCGTCGGCGGCGTCTCCGACGGCGAACGGGGCGCGGCCGTCTTCACCCAGAAGCTCGACGGCGTCGAAGCGAAGAAGGCCTACTTCTTCGATCGCGAAGCCATCCGGCAGCTCGGCAGCGGCATCACCTCCGCCAGTCCCTTCGAGGTCGCCACCACCGTCAACAGCTGCCTCCGCCGGGGGGAGATCAAGCAGGGCGAAAACCTCATCTGGCACGACGGCGTCGCTTACCGCGGCGAGGCGATGACTCTCGTCACCGGCGAACGCACCGGCGACTGGCGCTACATTACCGGCGGTCTCACCGAAGCCACCCCCGTCACCTGCGACCTCTTCCGGATCGACATCAGGCACGGCGTCGCGCCGAAGAGCGCCGCCTACGCCTTCACCATCCTCCCCGGCAAATCCTTCGCGGAAGCCGCCCAGTGGAACAAGGGAAAGATCCTCGCCAATACCGAAGCCCTCCAGGCGGTCGAGTTTGAGGACGGCGTCGTCGCCGCCGTCTTCCACGCCCCCGGCCGGCTCGGCTCCTTCGCGACCGATACCCCCGGAATCTTCCTCATCGGCAAAGACTCACTCCACGCCGCCGATCCGGCCGCGGAGCATACGGAAATGACCTTGACCTTGAATGGACAAACCCGGAAACTCCAACTCCCGCAAGGCGAGCTGGCCGGCTCCACCGTTTCCCTCTAAGTACTGAGGTAAGCCTGATTAATTTCGCCTGTGTCCTTGAGGCGATGGCAAAATCATTTCGGCGGCTTTCATTGGTTTCACCGCGCCTGAAGCCGGGAGCGATTTGAGCGGTTACTCTTCAGGTAGCCGCTCAAATCGCCCCCGGCTTCAATCATCAGTGACTCCAAATAAAATCCGTTCGAACTGAATTTTGCCATCGCCCCGCCTTGAAAAACGGGCGTTTTTCGTGTATTGTAATAGGAAGTCGATAACGTCAACTCAACTTCCGGGAGAATCCTTGCATGAAGAAAGTACTGGTCACCGGCGGCGCCGGATACATCGGCAGCGCCTGCACTGAATATCTGCTCAACCTCGGTTATGAAGTGACCGTTTTCGACGGACTCATCACCGGCCACCGCCAGGCGGTCGATTCGCGCGCCAAGTTCATCCACGGCAACCTCTCCGACCGCGAGAAAATCCAGAACGTCTGCCGCGAAGGCAAGTTCGACGCCGTCATGCACTTCGCCGCCTTCAGCCTCGTCGGCGAATCGATGAAGGACCCCTCGAAGTACTTCCGCAACAACATCTGCAACGGCATCAACCTTGCCGACGCCGCCGTCGAAACCGGGGTCAAGATGTTCGTCTTCTCCAGCACCGCCGCCACCTTCGGCCAGCCCGAGGCGATTCCGATCCGCGAGAACGACCGCCAGATCCCCATCAACCCCTACGGCGAATCGAAGCTCTGCTTCGAGAAGGTCCTCCAGTGGTACAATGAAATCCACGGCATGAAGTACGCGGCGCTCCGTTACTTCAACGCCGCCGGCGCCTCCGAGAACTTCGGCGAGGACCACCGCCCCGAAAGCCACCTCATCCCCCTGATCCTTCAGGTGGCCCGCGGCAAGCGCGAGAAGCTGATGCTCTACGGCGACGACTACGAGACCCCCGACGGGACGTGCATCCGCGACTACATCCACATCCTCGACCTGGCGCAGGCGCATGAGAAGGCGCTTAGTGCCCCCGAGAGCGGCCACTACAACCTCGGCACCGGCAACGGGCTCTCCGTGAAGGAGATCATCACCGCCGCCACCGAAGTTACCGGCCTCAAGATCAACATTGAAATTTCGCCGCGCCGCCCCGGCGACCCGGCCCGGCTGATCGCCTGCAGCGAACGCGCCCGCAAGATGCTGAACTGGGTTCCGAAATACGAATCGGCCCGGCAGATCATCGAATCGGCCTGGAAGTGGCAGCTGAAACACCCGGAAGGGTACGCCAATTGATCTGGCACGAGCTCGGACCCTTCACGGTCTTCGACGTGGAAACCACCGGCATGAGCCCGGTCAATGACCGGATCGTCGAAATTGCCGCCCTCCGCGTCGAACGGGATGGCTCCATGAGCCGCTACCAGTCGCTGGTCAACCCCGGCTGTTCGATTCCCTCCGCCGCCTCGGCCGTCCACCGCATCACCGATGAGATGGTGCGGGGCGAACCCTCGTTTCATCCGGTGGGGTTGGCGTTTCTCGACTTTATCCGCGAAACCACGCTGGTGGCCCACAACGCCCGCTTCGATCTCGGCTTCCTCCAGGAGAGCCTGGCGCGGACCGGGCTTCCCCTCTGGGAGGGGAAAACCATGGATTCCCTGATGCTGGTGCGAAAGACCCATCCCGGGCTCCCCAGCTACAGCTTGCAGAGCCTGCGGGCGTTTTTCCGGCTGGAAGCGCCCGAAGGGATGCGCGCCCATCGCGCCGGAGCCGACGTCGAATGGACCTGTCAGGTCCTCGAAATCACCCTCACCGAAGCGCTGAAGCGCTGCCGCCCCCCGGAGGAATGACAACGTGGCTCCCCCCGAAGTTCTCTGGGCCGCCGAAGAGCTCTCTCTCACCATCGGCCGCCAGATTCTCTATGACAACACCGAATTCGCCATCCACGCCGGCGAGCGCGTCGGCCTGATCGGCCGCAACGGCAGCGGTAAATCGACTCTCTTCCGGCTGATTACCGGCGACGAGATTCCGGGGGAGGGGCGGATCACCCGCGCCCGCGGACTCCGCGCCGCCCTCCTGCCGCAGGAGTTCGAGCCCGAAGTCGAACGTACCGTCGGCGATGTCGTGGGCGAAGGGCTGGCCTTCTTTCACGAGCTTCAGCGGCGGTTCGAAACCGTCCCCATCCACTCCCCCGAGCACGCGCAATTGGAGCATGAGCTTCTCCTCCACGACGGTTGGAACCTGAAGGGGAAGCTCGATGAAGTCCTCTTCCGCCTCGGTCTCGAGGCCGACCGCTCCTGTTTCGGGCTCTCCGGCGGCGAAAAGCGCCGGGTGGCGCTGGCCCGCGCGGTGATCGCCGAACCCGACCTCCTCCTCCTCGACGAACCGACCAACCATCTCGACATCGTCACCATCGAGTGGATCGAAAACTTTCTCGCCGGCTGCCGGTCGGCCTGTCTCTTCATCACCCACGACCGCGCTTTCCTCGACCGGCTGTCGACCCGCATCGTCGAGCTCAGCCACGGCAAGTTCTACAGCTACGAGGGCAGTTACGCCGACTTCCTGGTGACCAAGGCGGAGCGGGAGACCGGCGAAGACCTCGCCGAAGAGAAGCGGCGGAAGTTCCTCCGCTCCGAAATCGATTGGGTGCGCCGCTCCCCGAAGGCGCGGTTGAAGCGCAACATCGGCCGGGTCAAGCGGTTCGACGCGGTGGCGGCCCAGTCCGGACCGCTTCGCGACGCCGACATCGACCTGGTGATCCCCCCGGCTTCGCGGCTCGGCAACAAAACCGTTGACCTCATCGGCATCACCCACGGCTTCGGCGGCAAGCCCCTGATCGCCGACTTCAACCTCGAAATTGAACCCGGCGCGCGTCTCGGCGTGGTGGGTCCGAATGGAGCGGGCAAAAGTACGCTCCTGAAAATTCTGACCGGCGACCTCGCCCCGCAGCAAGGGAGCGTCCGGATCGCCGATACCGTCGAATTCAACTGCATCGACCAGTCGCGCCTGGTGCTCGACCCGGAGAAAACGGTCTATGAGGAGATCTCCGAAGGCGTCGATTCGATCCGCCTCGGCGAAGAGAAAATCACCGTCTGGAGCTACCTCCGCCGCTTCCTCTTCGAAGACGAACGGATCAACACCCGCATCAAATACCTCTCCGGCGGCGAAAAAGCCCGCCTCGCCCTCGCCAAAGTGCTGAAGGCCGGCGGCAACTTCCTGATCCTCGACGAACCGACCAACGACCTCGATCTGCCGACCCTGCGCCTCCTCGAAGAAGCACTGGCCCAGTACCGCGGCTGCGTCCTGGTGGTCAGCCACGACCGCTACTTCCTGAACCGCGTCGCCACCGGCATCCTCGCCTTCGAAGAAGATGGAATCCACTACAATCCGGGCGATTACGACTATTGGCTGGAAAAGCGCCGTCCACCGGAGCCGGAAGCCGCCCCAACCCCCGCCCCGAAAGCGGTTCCGCCAGAGGCAAAGCGTCCCGCCGCCGCGCCGAAGCTGACCTACGCCGAACGGCTGGAATTGGAAAAGATGGAATCTTCGGTAGAGTCCGCCGAAGCCGAAGTCGCCCGGCTCGAAGCCCTCTTCGCCGAACCCGATTTCTTCGCCAAACACGGCTCCCGTACCCAGCAGCTCCAGGAAGAACTCGAAGCCGCCCGCCAAACCGCCGTCCGCCTCTACGAGCGCTGGGAAGAGCTGGAAAGCAAAGAACGATAAGGGGCAGTGGGACCCTGGGGGAGGAGCGGCCGAACGTCGGCCTCGGGGTACGGCGCTGTTGGCGCCGCGCCGCTCGTTGGCGGCGTTCAGTAATCGACCCATTATCAGCAATTTGCGCTTGCCGTTGGCAAAACCCATTTTGCGGAGTGGGGTAGATTGTAGTATCGTAAACATGATCTGGTCATAAATGAACTTCGATGATTTTACACTCTTTCGTCTGTGCCGGATTATTGATAAAATCCCCCTGAATATCGTAGAAAATATACATATCTTCTCGAATTTTCGTATGAAAATTTTGAGGTTTTCTCAATATTTTGGAATAAATATAACATGATATTTGCATTCCCATGTCGTGTGCGCTAAAGTATCGTATTCTTGCATGAGTATCTTTGGGCGGTTCTCAAGGTTGATATTCATACTTAATATGGCCACAAAAGTCAAACTTTGCCGGGTCGCCAGCTGAAGCAGGCGGATAACTTCAGTTATTTTAAATTTTACAGTGCACTGGGAAGTCACCAGCCATGGAAAGACAACGGATGAAATATGTAAAAGCGCCCCGGCTATTGACGCCATTTTATTTTGCGATTCTTTTCACGATTGCTTTTATACCGCTTATATCTGCCGGTACACCACCGAAATCAGGAACTGAAAGCAAACTCAAAAAAAATATTCTTTCCGTTTCTTCTTCTCGAATTACGGAAGACGGCTGGGGCAAAAATGTTGTATTCGGGTTCAATTCTGTTTTTGAACGGGACGATTGCAATCTTATCCATGTAGATATTGAAACCATTCAGGAACAAGGAATAAACTCTCCTGACAAAATGTCAAAATATGTGCTTGAAAATATCAAGACGCACCAAGTGGATATGCTTGTCGCGATAGACGATGTTGCTATACAAAAAATCACGGAAATTTATGACGCTCTCCCCAAAAACATTCCATTGCTTTTGTCCGGACACATCGGTTTAGATACTTTGCATCTAAGCGAAAAACCCAATGTCCGGGTCATAAAAACCCCAATGGAGATTGTGAAAACAATAAGCTTGGGAATCTCGCTTCTTCCTGAAACAAAAAATATCGTTGTCATCTGCGACAATTCTTACGAGGGCTCGCTTATAGAGAATTTAGTCAAGAAGGAAGTCGAAATAATAACTGGCCTTCCCGAAGAAAAAAAGACCGTAAAAGGCATTGAGCATTTAAAGTTTATTTATATAAACGGCGCAAATACCCCCACAAGCGAAATGTACGCCCAATTGAAAGAAATATCAAAGGAGCCGACTTTCGTACTTTTTCATAATTGGGAAACAGCTGATGATTACGACGAACAAGAAGTTTATGTTAAAAAAATAGCAAATATTGTTGACGGCAATATTTTTGTATTTTTCGACGATACCCTTAACCATGTAATAGGCGGCTATATGCTGAGCGCAATGGAGTTTGGCGTCGTCGCAGGCGAGCTGGCAAAAAATCTGCTCATGGATAACAATGCAAAAGGCTATGACCCTGAAGATTTTACAAGTGCAAGGCTGAGATTGAATTGGAAAACATTTGTAGATCGGCATTTTAATTTTGCAAACCTGCCCAAAGAAGCGTCTTTCTACACGCCTCAACAAGATATTTGGGAACGTTTGGATTACAGGATTGTTTCGACAGTGCTTATGGTCTTTTTAGGAACTGCGGTAATGCTTGTTCTTATGCTCTACAGACAACGCAAAAATTTGGAAACTCTTAACGTAAAATTGACTGAAGCCATGCAGGCCGCCCAGGACTCCGAGCGGGCAAAAAGCTACTTCCTGGCTACCATGAGCCACGAGCTCCGCACTCCGCTCAACGCTGTGATCGGCTACTCGGAGCTTACTCAAAATCCAAGCCTCAATCACGAAGAGCGCATGCACAATTTAAAGAACATAAATTTTGCCGCCAATACTTTGTTGAGCTTAATCAACGATATTTTAGACCTTTCAAAGCTGGAAGCGGAGCAACTGGAAATATTTAAAATCCCTCTTTGCATGCAAGCTCTTGCCGATGAGTTTTTGCACATATTTAAGATTTCAGCCAAGCGTAAAAACATCTATCTTGAAATGGATGTTCAAGAAAATATCCCGGTGTTGATGATGGACATGCTTCGCCTCAAACAAATATTGATGAACGTCATAGGCAACTCCATCAAGTTCACGCTGGAAGGCGGTATCGATGTCGGCATTTCTTTTGAAGCTCAAAACGATAAAACGGGCACTCTTTTTATTTCGGTAAAAGACACAGGCGTCGGCATCGACCCTAAAAATATCAAAAAAATATTCAACCCGTTCGAGCAAGACAACAATAGACGCATACGTTCCCGCAGCGGCAACGAAGGCACAGGGCTGGGGCTGACCATAGTCCAAAGGCTGCTCGAAAAAATGGACGGCAAAGTTGAAGTGGAAAGTGCACTGAATATAGGCTCTACTTTTAAATTCAGTTTTAAGAATGTAG
>JAVBRV010000357.1:0-19413 GCA_031547585.1 Victivallaceae bacterium | reverse complement strand
ACCGTGCGCGAGAACATCTCGCTCACCAAGCGCAACGCCACCAACGAAGAAATACTTTATGTCTCCAAGCTGGCCGGGGCGGATGAGTTCGTCCAGAAGCTCCAGCGCGGCTACGACACGGTGCTGGAAGAGAACGCCTCGAACCTGTCGGGCGGCCAGAAGCAGCGCCTGGCGATCGCGCGGGCGCTGCTCACCAATCCGCCGATCCTGATTTTCGACGAGGCGACCAGCGCGCTCGACCCCGAGAGCGAGTGCGTGATCCGCACCAACCTGAAGGCGATCTCGCGGGGGCGCACGGTGATTATTGTTTCGCACCGGCTGAGCATCGTCAGCCATTCGGATACGATTCTGGTGATTGACAACGGCGAGCTTTCGGCGGCCGGCACCCACAAGGAGCTGATGACGCGCGAGGGGACCTACCGCGAGTTCTGGCGCCAGCAGATGGAAGTGGAGGGGTAAGCCATGAAAGAAGCGAAGACTCCCGTTGAAGTGATCGAATTCCAGACCGACGCGCTGGAAATCAAGAATCAGCGCCTGCCCCTGTGGGCGCAGCTCTGCGTTTACCTGCCGCTGGTGGTTCTGTTCGGAGCGATTCTCTGGGCCTCGCTGGCGAAGGTGGACGTGATCGTCCAGGCGACCGGCAAGCTGGTGACCGATAACCAGACCATCGTGATGAAGCCCCTGGAGCGCTCGGTCATCAAGGAAGTGAACGTCCGGATCGGCGACATCGTGAAGCCGAACCAGGTGCTTTTCACCTTCGACCCGACGATCAACCTGGCCGAGGCGGAGAAACTGCGCGGCGAACTTTCGACCCTGACCGCCAAATACGAGCGGCTGCGGGCGGAGTTCGAGGGCAAGGAGTACAAGGCGACCAAGGCGGGCGATATCAACCAGGATTGGCAGACGGCGATCTACCTCCAGCGGAACGAATACTACCGCGAGAAGATCAACTATTACGACGAAGCGGTGAAGCAGCTCGACGCTTCGAAGCGGAGCCGCGAGGCGACCCTGGCCAACCAGCGCGAACGGCTGGAGGCGATCAAACGGATCGAGCAGATGTTCCAGCAGATGTTCGAAAAGCAGGTGACTTCGCTGAAGGAGCTGCTTCAGATTCAGATCACCCGTATGGAGATGGAGGCTTCGGTCGACGAGATGGCCAACAGTCTCTTGGAGCTGGGCCACCAGCGCGCGAGCACGATTTCGACCAAGAACTCCTTCGTCCAGGAGTGGCTGAACAATATTTCCGAAGAGCTGGTCAAGACCGACCGTGAAATCAACACCACCCGGCGCGAATATGAGAAGGTGGAGCAGCTGATCAGCTACCTCTATCTGCGCTCCCCCTGCGAGGCTGTGGTGCATGAGATCGCGCAATTCTCGCCGGGCGCGGCGGTGCGCGAGGCGGAAGCGCTGATCACCCTCATTCCGCTGGACGGCAAGGTCGAGCTGGAGGCGGAGATCCGCCCGCAGGATATCGGCAAGGTGAAGCTGGGGTCGGAGGTCCGGGTGAAGCTGAACGCCTACCCCTTCCAGCGCTACGGAACCTTGGACGGCAAGGTGCGGAACCTGTCGGAAGACACCATCCAGCGCCAGCAGCAGTCCAAGAACCCGGAGGAGACGGCGAGCTACTACCGGGCGCGGGTGCAAATCTGGGGGAAATTGCGCAATATCGGCCCGAATTTTCGCCTGATTCCGGGCATGGAAACGCAGGTCGAAGTGAAAACCGGACGACGCCGGGTGATCGAATACATCACCTATCCCCTCATCAAGGCGCTGGACGAAACGGCCCGCGAACCGTAGAAAAATTGCAAAAAAATAATATGTTTTATCAAAATAGAGGTTGAAAAAAACGCTCCGACAGTTTATTATTGTTCCATTGTGTTAAGAAAAATGGAAACTGGAGCATAGGGAGGAATCATGGCGATCAGCAATCGATATTACGAGTATTCAACGGATCGGTACTGGGCTCATTACTATCCGGTTCAGGATTTCTTCTTCTTCATTCCCGCCGCGCGGACGTCCGGCGGCGGGATGAGCGTGACGTCGGAAGTGAGGACGCGGTATGACGGCGTGACGTACAACCGTCTTTACCCGGAACTCCTGGTTATGAAGGATGGCGCCCGCCTCGGGATCGGCGGCAACGATAATTCCGCCCCGCAGCTCTATTACAAAGGCATCAATACCCAGCTGGAAGCCATGGCCGTCTCCTACACGGCCAGTGGTACGATCGACTTTGCCAACGCGACCGGTGAAGGCGCCCGGGAGATTGTCAACGGGGTCGTGGTCGGCATCGTTCAAGAGATCGTGCCGATCCGGATAACGGTGGAGAACGTTCAGAATCGTCTGGTCAACTATGCCGCCATAGAGGACGAAGCCCCTTACATCAAGGGGACGCAGACAGTCAATTCATACATCGTCAAAGCCGCCGGGAACTTGAAGGTCGCCGGCGACATGAACGCCATTCTCACGGTTTCGACGCATGATACCTTGATCGGCAGTTATGCTTACGTGAAGGATGGTAAGCGGGTCGTCACCAACCTTGCCAGCAACAATACCATTTATTCTGCAGCCTATCGTACCGGCAGTCTGACGATTGCGAAAGATTTCAACGGCGCGATCTATTCTTCGGTGTTGGATGTCGGTATTATGCCGCGTTCAACCGGTACGGTGAGCGGCAACAAGATCGGCTCGCACGGGATCTGGAGCGATGGCGCCGTCAACATCGGGGCGTGGAACGGCGGCGTCATCGACGCTGTTACCTCGGGTGTCGGCGTCGGGGTGCTGATCTCCCATCTGGAGCTGGATGACAAGGGTAACCCCGTGGGGGCGGGCTCGGTTTCGCTCTCCAACAATGCGATTTTCTCATACGGCATCCGGGCCGGAGCAATCACCCTCGGGAACGTCGGTGAATACGTCTGGAACAAAACGACTGGGAAATTCGTCTGGGTCGATGGCGGCAGCATCAGCACCGACCTCAATAACCTGGTACTCTACGGGCGATCCGGTTGGGCGGACGGCAAGGATACGATTACCATCTCGGGCAACACCTTTTCCAGCATCGCCATCTACGGCTCCTCGCTCAGCGTGGGGAGCTATTTTGAGGCGACGTTGACTTCCTCCATGTCCAGCCTGGCCTCGTACATGCGGGGCTCGAGGATGACCTGGGCGTCGAATGCGGTTGAGCTCTACGGCATCAAGGTTTCCGGTACGCTCTCCGCTGCCGGGAACTTCGGCGGGGTGATTACCCTGAATTATTCCAATGACAATCAGCCGGTGGACCCGAACGCGAGCGGTTCCCCGATCTCGCTTTACCTGAACGCGGCGGACTTTGCCGGAGTGTATGCCCCGACGATCAACATCGGTTCCGGCCTGATGACTTCGACGATCACCGTCGATGTGAAAAATCTGGCGCCTCACAGTTATCTCGATATCAGCAAAACGATATACGGAACCATCATCAGCGGCATTGAGACCAGCAACTTCACTGCCGAAGCATTTTCGGGGTCGATCACCGTCGACGGCTCGTATGATCTCTCGACTCTGGATTACAATGCGATGACCGTGGGGATTCTGGTCAAAAACGGTTTCTCCAACAGCAATGACAAGGTCTTCGACATCACCGGCGACATCATTGTGGACAACGGTTACCGCTGCATCGGCATCATGGGGGGGAAAAACGGTTTCGATTTCCGGGTCTCCGGGTCGATTATTACCGGCGATTCGCTGGCCCAGAGTTATGCGATTGTGGCGGGGCTTTTCGACTCCAACGGTTCCTCGATTGCCCTGACCGATAAAAACGACCGGGTCGAATTCGCGGCCGGAGCGAGGATTGTGGGGAACATCGACCTCGGCAACGGCAAGGACACCGTAACCATCGACAGCAACTCGAGGGTCACGGGCGACCTGACGGCGAAAGGCACCGCCGGCCGTCTCAACATCGAATACGTGCTCAATGCGACGCCGTTCGATTCGGACCTCAAGCTCAGCGGCACGCCGATTGTGACGGCGATGACGAATGCGCCTCTCAGCAGTACCGCGGAAGTCACAGTCAATATGAATACGGTCGAGCTCGGCAGCTATATCCTGTATGAAGGGAAAGTTGCCAATATGTCCGACTGGCGGACCATGATCATCAACTTCAAGTACCAGGGGATCAATAAAGAGATGCAGGATAGGGAGAATCTGACCGCCCACCTGTACGGTCCCCTCGGCATGGAGAGCTACTGCATGATCGCCGATAAGGGCATCACCGGCAAAATCGCCGCCGACGGCGGTCGCTGCGTGATTGATTCCGGCGACGGCCGGACCTTCCTCGAAATCACCAGCAGCATCGTCAACAACCGGGTGATTTTCACGGTGGCGACCCTGCCGCCGACGCCGGCGACTCCGCTCAAAGATCTGAAAGGGTTCACCACCACCTACAACCGGAATACAAGAACGGTTACGGTTGGCTGGACGGATGATGACGGTTCCACCGCCGAAAGCTATGAACTGGAATACCGGATCAATACCAAGGACGACAACGGGACGGTTATCTCCACCGGCAGGACGATCATCCAGACGATCAAAGGTAAAAACGGCGCAAGCTCGGTGACCCTGAAGAATATTGACCACAACCAGGAAGTGGAGTGGCGCGTCCGTCAGACGCTCGGCGGCTATGACTCTGTCGGCAGCTGGAGCAAGGTTTTCTCCACCGATGATGTGAAGGGGACGGAAAAAACGTTGACGCTGGCCCCCGTTGTCAATGCGGTCTTCGAACTCGGCCAGTCGGCCGATTCCGCCGTCAGCGAACTGACCTGGGATGCTCCGGTTACTTCGGAAGGCGTCGATAAGTACCGTGTCCGTTACTTCCAGTCGATGACCTATTACGACGACAAGAACAAGATCGATTGGAGCAAGCAGGGGTACATGACCAAAGAGGTCACGAATAACCGCATCCTGATCGGCGGCTTGCAGAACACCGAATATTTCTACTGGCAGGTCCAGTATGTCGACATGGCCGGCAACGTGTCGGAGTGGGGCGATGGTACGCTGTTCAAGGTCTACGTCGACGACGTGAACCCGCCCACCTTCGAGTCGCCGGTCGTGAGTACGACGAAGTGGTCGTATGCGGCGGGCGACCTGAACCCCTCCAAGATTCTGTTGCCCACGCTGACCTGGGACCCCGCGATCGACGATCGCGCGGGCGTCAGTCAGTACCTCATCGAGTATTATGATGTCAACAATCCGAACAATCGGGGCGAGGCGGTCATCTACCACGAAGAGGGCAAGGTCAGCTATATCTGGAACGATCCCAACACAGGGACTCCTCTGGTTCTGGCCAACGGCAACTACCACTGGGAGATCAAGGCCAGCGACTATGTCGGTAATATTTCCACGCCGGTTGAAGGGAAACAGGCGGGGACCTGGTACGGCGACTTCACCGCGCCGGTGTTCCAGACCAGCAAAGTGATCTCCACCACCGCCTGGAATGATCCCGGGACCAACATCAAGGTCACCCAGAGCTGGGAAGCCGCCGTCGACAACGTGGGCGGTTCCGGTGTCTGCCGTTACGAGTTGAAATACCGGGCTGTCGACTCCACGGCCGCCTGGAAGACCATCACCATCTCCGCCACCAGTACCAACTGGACGGGGTATGTCGCCAACGGCGACTACGATTACACCCTGAGCGCCTTCGACGCCGGCGGGAATCAATCCAGCATCAAGAGCGGCGTCTGGCTGGGCGACCTCAACGGGCCGACCTTTGCCAGCGACACCGCCGTTGCCACCAACGACTACAACGTCAACACCAGGAAGTCCACGGTCAAATTCTCGTGGGCGGCCGCGACGGACAGGTCGGTGGACGGGCGTCCGGTCTCCGGATTGTCGCACTATATCGTCAGCTACCGCGGTCCGGATGGCAAGACCAACTCCATCACCGTCAAGAGCGGCAACAGCTACACCCTGCCGTCGAGCGTAACGCTTGAGGAAGGCACGTACAGCTGGACGGTTACCGCCTATGACAAGGCCGGGAACAGCACCGCGCTTACCGGCAACAGCTTCTACATCGACACCGGCGCTCCGACCGGCAAGTTCAATTACGTCAACACCCCGGTCATCACCGTGGTGTGGAACGAGGGAACCACCACCACGACCAATGAGGACGGAACGACCAGCGACATTGTCGTGGTGCGGACCATCCACTCGGCGAAGGTGGCGTTCTCCTGGAACGATACCTACACCGACCCCTCGGGCGTGGTCTACACGATCCAGTTCTCCGACTCGAAGAACTTCTCGGGCAAGAACACCTACTCCATGCTCTCCTACGTAGAGAACGGCAGTTCGTTCACCATCGGCAACGGCATGCCGACCATCCCCGTGGGCATCTTCGAGAACATGGATACCGTCTACTGGCGGGTCATGGCCCAGGATACCCTCGGCAACGCCACCGGCATCTGGAGCGCCACCCAGTCCTTCAAGTTCATCGATCCGGAGACCGACACTAAGATCACCTCTTCGGTGAAGCCGCAGAAGGCGTATGACATCCTGATCACCCAGACCAAGGGCGAAAACGGCGTCTATGACGGTTCGCTCAAGTACGATTGGTACGTCAAGAGTTCGGAGCTGGGGATCGCCGAGCTCGACTATGTCTTCGCCTCCAAGGACGGCGGTGACAACTACCAGTTCACCTACGGGTATGGCTCCGTCCGTCCCGATGACCCGACCAACGATTCGATCGGCTTCTCCCACATCTACGGCTATCTCTACAATCCCAACCGGAGCGACGGTTCGCTGGCCGACGGCACCTACACTTGGACCATCGTCACCCGCGACACCAAGGGGCGGACGACCAAGAGCGACAAGTACAGCTTCGTCCTCGACACCACGGCCCCCACCACGGTGACCGGGATCGGCGTGACCACGCTGGTTCGCGACGCCCTGGTCTACTGGAACGCCTCCACCGACCGCTTCGGCATCGACGGCTACCAGCTCCAGTACCGGTTGAAGGGGACGTCCACCTGGCACATCGCCAATACGACCCTGACCACCGACACCAACTACTGGTTCACCGATCTTTCGAACGGAACCTACGAGATGGTCGTCTACGCCATCGATAAGAACGGGAACCGGAGCGCTTCGAGCGGCATCAAAGAGTTCTCGCTCGATTCCAGCGACGACCTCCCGAACGACATGAACGCCGCGAAGAGCTTCGATACCTATGCGAAGAACGGCATCGTCACCAACACCATCGGTATGAGCGACGTCTACGACTGCTTCTATTTCGATGCGACGAAATCCGGCAATCTCACCTTGTCGGTGCGCGACCTTCAGTCGGTGTACGGCAAGGGCGGGGCGATCACCATTGAGGTATACCAGATCAACCCCTCGACCTACCGCTACGAGCTGGTCAAGAAGTACAGCTACAAGAAGGTCGGCTACAACCAGCTTCTCCTCAATATGCCGTATGGTCAGAAGTACTACGTCGCCATCTCGAACCAGAAGGGCGAGGCCATTACCAAGTACGACCTCGCGATGACCTACGAGAAGTTCGACTCGAACAACGAGAACGACTACTGGCAGAGCCTCCCGGCGAAGTACACCATCGGCAACCACGGCACCAACACCGGGCTCGACACCTGGATCGGTTACGGCGACCTCATCGACTACTTCAAGGTGAACACCGCCTCCGGCCCGGGTACGTACAACGTCAACATCTCCGGGCTCTCCGGCAAGGTCAAGCTGACGCTCTACCAGACCACGGTCAAGAACGGCGTGACCAAGCTCAAAAAGATGAAGAGCATCACCATCACTCCGAAGCGGGACAAGGCGGGCAACATCGTCGACCGGAGCGCCGGCGCCTTGATCAACCAGCTGGTGGGCGACCCCGACGTCACCTACTACATCGCCGTCGAAGCGCCGAGCGGGAAGAAGGGCGTCAACAGCAATTACAAGCTGAACTACGATTCGACGCAGCTTTTCACCCGGGCCAACCAGGCGAACGACAACAACTGGGCGACCGCGCCCGTGCTCTCCTGCCAGCCGGGCTCGAAGATCTCCGGCGAGTGGGTCGGCTTCGGCGACAAGATCGACTACCGGAAGCTCAATGTGACGGTTGCCGGCGCCTTCGACTTCGCCATCAGCGGCGTCCAGAATTCGCTGAAGATGACGATCTACGTTCAGAACGGCGATAAGCTGAAGAAACTGAAGACGGTCACGGTGAATCCGTCGAAGGGCGTTGCCGAGATTTCGAATCTCCTGCTCCAGAAGGGCGGGGCCTACTACATCTCGATCGAAGCGCCGAAGGCGGCCAAGGGGGTCAACAGCGACTACAACGTCAACATCACCGGGCAGCTCTTCAACAACCAGTACAACAGCCTTCGGAACAACTACTGGGGCGATTCCGCGGTCGGCACCATCGACCTCGCGAAGGGGGTCAAGGGCGAATGGGTCGGTTACGGCGACGCCTATGACTGGTTCAAGTTCGACGTCTCGGCGGCGGGCTCCTACAACTTCGACTTCCGTCTCGATGTGGAGAAGGCGGCGAAGATGACGCTCTACAGCTACGACTCGATCACCGGGCAGCTGCGGAAGGTCAAGGTCGACTCCTTCGGCAACGCCGACTTGACTGCCGGGCAGCAGTATGCGGTGGAGATCGTTTCCGCCGACAAGGGCAAAGGCAAGAAGAACACCGGGTACGATCTCAGCATCGCCATGCAGGCGGTCTCCAACTCGGATCCGCTCTTCTCCTCGTCCGGCAAGATCGACGATTGGGAAGATGTCTCCAAGAAGCAAGGTGTGCTGGCCTGATCGGTCCGCATCTGAAACAATGCTCCGGCCGGTCCTCCAGGAACGGCCGGAGTTTTTTTGCCCGGATGCTTGGAAAATGCCGCCGGGAGTGGTATGTTAATAGAAAATGAAAATATGGGAGTACTGATATGACTGAAGAAACGAAAGCCGAATCGCTGGATTTCATCCGCGAAATGGTGGCGGCGGATATGAAAAACGGCACTTTCGGCGGCAAAGTGGTGACCCGCTTCCCCCCAGAACCGAACGGTTATCTTCATATCGGCCACGCCAAGGCCATTTGTCTCGATTACGGCGTCGCCGCCGAAAACAACGGCGTCTGCTACCTGCGGATGGACGACACCAACCCCACCAAGGAAGATACCGAATACGTCGAGTCGATTGTTCGCGACGTGGAGTGGCTCGGGTTCCCGGTCGGCGACCGCCTGACCTTCGCCAGCGACTGCTTCGAGAAGATGGTTGAGTGCGCCGAGAAGCTGATTGAAACGGGCAAAGCCTACGTCTGCGATCTCTCCGCCGAGGCGTGGGAGGAGTATCGCGGCACCCTCTCCGCCCCCGGTCGCGAATCGCCCAACCGCAACCGCCCCGCCGCCGAGAGCCTCGACCTCTTTCGCCGCATGCGCGCCGGGGAGTTCGAAGACGGCGCGCTGGTGCTTCGTGCGAAGATCGACATGGCGTCGCCCAACATCAATATGCGCGACCCGGTGATCTACCGCATCCGCCGGGTTCATCACTTCCGCCACGGCGACAAGTGGTGCATCTACCCGATGTACGACTATGCGCATCCCCTGGAGGATGCTTTCGAGGGGGTGACCCACTCCTTCTGCACCCTGGAGTTCGAGATCCACCGTCCGCTCTACGACTGGGTGCTGGATAATCTCGGATTCGCTTTCCCGAACCGTCCGCGGCAGACGGAGTTTTCGCGCCTCAACCTCACCGGCACGGTGATGAGCAAGCGCAAACTGCTGCGGCTGGTGAAGGAGAATTTCGTCCAGGGCTGGGACGACCCCCGCATGCCCACCATCTCCGGAATGCGCCGCCGCGGCATTCCCGCCGAGGCGATCCACCGACTGTGCAAGACCGTCGGCATCACCAAATTCGACGGCGTCACCGACCTCGCCCTTTTGGAATTCTGCACCCGCGAGGTGCTGAACCGCGACGCTTCGCGCTACCTCGCGGTGCTTGACCCCCTGAAGGTGGTGATCGCCAACTTCCCGGAGGAGGGGGTGGAGCCGCTCGACGCGGTCAACAACCCCGAGAAGCCCGAGGCGGGCAGCCGCAAGCTGCCGTTTTCGCGGACGCTCTATATCGAGCGGAGCGATTTCATGTTGGAGCCGCCGAAGGGCTACTTCCGGCTGTCGCCGGGCGCGGAAGTGCGCCTGCGTTACGGGTACTTCATCAAGTGCAACGAGGTGGTGAAGGATGCCGCCGGCAACGTAGTGGAGGTCCGCTGCACCTTCGACCCCGCGACCCGGGGCGGAGCCGCGCCCGACGGCCGCAAGGTCAAGGGGACGATCCACTGGGTGGCCGCCGATGCGGCGGTGCGGGCCGAGGTCCGGCTGTACGACCGGCTGTTCACCACCGAGGAGCCGGGGACGGAGAGTGAAGATTTCGTCACCGAGCTGAATCCGGATTCGCTCCGGGTGATCGAAGGCTTCGTTGAACCGGCGCTGGCGGAGATTCCGGCCGGAACCGCGGTGCAGTTCGAGCGCCTGGGGTACTTCGCCGCCGACCTGGATACGTGCACGGATCGCCCGGTTTTCAACCGGACGGTGGCGCTGAAGGATTCGTGGAGCAAAAAGCAGTAGGAGTTTCTGGCCATGCCGCGTTTTCTCGCTTTCTTTGTCGGCGGAAGCCGGCCCTATTCGGAGCTGGCGCTGCCTTTTAAATTCATCCGCGTTCTCGGGGTGGCGTTCCGCTGCTACCGGGGGGATCATCTGGCGCAGCGGGCCTTGTCGCTGACCTATTACACCTTGTTTGCGATCGTTCCGGTGGCGGCGCTGCTCTTCGGCATCGCCAAAGGGTTCGCCCTGCAGGAGCGGCTGGAGAATATGCTGACCGAGCGTTTCTCCAACCACCAGGACATACTCAACTGGATCTACCAGTTCGCCGACACCACGCTTCGCGAAGCGCGCGGCGGCGTGGTCGCCGGCGTCGGTGTGATCATGTTGATCTGGTCGGTGATCCGTCTGGCGACCAACATCGAACTGTCGTTCAACCTGATCTGGCACCTGCCGCCGCGGCGGAACCTGCTGCGGCGTTTCAGCGACTATCTGGCGATTCTTCTCGTAACCCCGATCATCCTGGTGATCCTGGGGAGCGCGGGCATGCTGTTGCGGAAGTTGACCGATTTTGTTCTGGCGAAGCTCCCCTGGCTGACCGGAACGCCGGTGAACATCATTTCGACCGGTCTGGAACTGATGCCGGTGTTTCTGGTGTGCGTGGTGTTCTCGTTGATTTACCTGATGGTTCCCAATACGAAGGTGCGGTGGGGGTCGGCCTTTTTCGGGGGTATCATGGCGGGGATCATCTTCCAGTTCTTCCAGGATGCCTGCGTGCTGCTTCAGGGGACTCTCTACCGCTACAACACCATTTACGGAAGTTTCGCGGCGCTGCCGATTTTGCTGCTCTTTATGCAATTCTCCTGGCAGATCACCTTGTTCGGTGCGGTCATCGCCTACGTCAAGCAGACGGCGTCCACCGGACTTTTCGATCACCCCTATCAGGAGCTGACCAGCTGCGGCTTGCGGCGGAAGTATGAATTGACGCTGGCCCGCGACGTCTATCACAACTTCGATATCGGCGAGGGGGAGACCTCCATCGGGGAGTTGCGTCGGAAGCTGCCGTTGCCGCCGGTTCTCTTCGATTTTCTGATCCGGGAGCTGCTGAACGCCAAGGTTCTGCTCCGGTTGGAGGGGGAGAAGGATGTCAGCTTCGCCCCCGCCCGTCCGACCGCCGAATTTACTGTCTGCGATGCTTTGCGGCAGCTTGACGCCATCGGCGACACGCTTCCGCCCGAGTCGGTCCGCCGTGAGCTTTCCGGCGCCGAAGGCGTTCTGGAGAAGCTCGAACGCTCCACCAGGAAATCGCCGGATAACCGGCTGCTCAAGGATCTGTGACCGAAAATGAACTTTCGCCGTTCCCTCGTTTCTCTTCTGTCATTGGCTGCCCTTTCGCTTTCGGCGGCAGGCGTCTGGCGGGTAGATGGAGAGGCGGAGTTCCTGCCCGTGCAACCGGAGGGGGGCAAAGCCGCCGCCCGGCTGCGTTTTCCCGGCAGTGCGCGGGTCTATCAGGAGTTTCCGCGTCCTTCGTTCCGGCCGGACCGGGCCGATTTCAACGCCGGTGCGCTGGAGTTCGAGGTGAATGTCGAGGCGGAGGATCAAACGCCGCTCGACGCGGTTCTCTTCTTCAAGGATAAGGATGGACTCTGGTTTCAGAGTACCAGCACCTTCCGGATCACTCCCGGAGCCCCCCGGGTTCTCCGCGTGCCGCTCGACCAGCGTGGACGAAACTGGCGCGGCGTCGGGCACAATGCCCTGTACGATGCCCGTTTCGCGGCGCGGATGTTCGATGTCGGCGTCTCCTTCTACTCGAATGCCGGGCGGAGTCTCCGCGTCACTCTCTCGCCGCCGCGCCGGACGGGCGAACGCCGTCAGGCGCCGCTGGCCGTCGAAGAGTGGAGCCTCCCCGCCGAAGGCGAAGTTAACCGGCGGGTAGAGAGCCGGTTCAACCTATCGCGGGAGTTCTTTAATCCGTTCGATCCGGAGGAGATCAAGGTCGATTTCGAGTTGACCGCTCCCGACGGCCGGGTCGAGGTCTGGCCCGCCTTTTTCAGCGCGGAGTACACCCGTTCGCGTCACTTTACCCGCGAGAAACTGACGCCGTCCGGCATCGGTTTCTGGGAATTGCGTTTTACACCGCAGGAGCCCGGCGAGTATCGCGTCCGGCTGCTGGTCGAGGATGGACGCACAAAGGAGAAGCTGGCGACGGAACCGCGCATCCTCTCTGCGGCTCCCTCCCTCCTGCCCGGACCGGTGCGGATTTCCCGCCGGAATTTCAATTATTTCGAGCTGGCGACCGGCGAATTCTTCTATCCCGTCGGGCTGAACATTCACACCAATACCGACCGGCGCAGCGAGATCGGTTTCGACCTCGGTCATCTGCCCGACCGCGGAACCTACGACTACGAAGAGTATTTCGAGGCGTGCGGCAAAAACGGCATCAACGCCGTCGAAGTCTGGATGGCCGGCTGGACCATGGCGTTGGAACACTCCGCCGCCCGCCCCGGCTACTACGGCGTGGGCATCTACAACCTCGAAGCCGCCTGGAAGCTCGACTTCCTCATCGAACTGGCCCGCAGGAACGGCATCCGGCTCAACCTGGTCATCGACAATCACGGCCGCCTCAGCAATTTCTCAGACCCCGAGTGGCAGGATAACCCCCTCAACAGTACCTCGGAATTTGCCGTCGCCAACGGCGGCTTCCTCGACAGCCCGGTTCCTTTCTTCAAGGATGCGGCCGCCCGGAAGAACAATTCGAAGCGGGCCCGCTATCTCGCCGCCCGCTGGGGTTCCTCTCCGGAGATCATGGCGGTCGAGTTGTGGAGCGAAGTTGACCTGGTCGAAGGCTTCC
The DNA here is from genome assembly GCA_031547585.1 of Victivallaceae bacterium. Lineage (GTDB taxonomy): Bacteria > Verrucomicrobiota > Lentisphaeria > Victivallales > Victivallaceae > Victivallis. The sequence continues at coordinate 6,000 of JAVBRV010000357.1, read as the reverse complement.
GCCAGAATTACGACGAAGGCGTCATGGGCCGCTGGACCGGCGAAGCCGCCGAAGAGTGGAGCCGGATGTCGCAGCTGAAGCTCCCCGTGACCACTCACGTCTGCGGAACCTATCAGCATGTATTGAACAATATCGCCTTGTTTGAACCGGCTTCCGTCACCCATATCGCGGGCGACGCCTACCGCGATCCCCGGGTGCACTTCGCGGATCATTTGCGGAGCTATGGGAGTGAGATGAGCGACTTGGCCAAGCCACGTCTCATCACCGAGTACGGCGGCCGTCCTGACGGCGGCGGCCACCGGAACCAGGTCGGCGACGTCCATACCGGCCTGTGGGGCTCGCTTTTCGCGGGCGTGGCCGGGACGCCCTTCCTCTGGTGGCATGATTTCGTTCACCAGGAGAACCTCTATCCGCACTACCTCGGCTTCTCGAAGTATCTCGCCGGCATCGATCTCCGCCAGCCGGTTCCCCGCCCGCTCGGCGTGAAGCTGGAGCATCCGAAAAGCGAACTGGCCTATGACGGCATGGCGCTGACGCAGGGAAGCGCCCTGTACGGTTGGATTTTTTGCCGCCCGGCGACGCTGACGTATCCGTCGGAGCCGGGGGAAATGCCGCCGCCGATGGAGAAACTGGCCGTTCTTTTCGACGGCGAGGTGCTGGGGCCGGGTATTTACCGGCTTCGCTGGTACGATACGATGTCGGGCGAACCGGTGGCCGGGTCGAATATGACGGTTGCCGGCGGTGAGAAGACGATTCGCCTCGAAGCGCCGCCCTTTCGGATCGACCTCGCTTTCAAATGTGAAAGGATCGGACAATGAACCGCCTCGGCCTGTCTCTTTTTCTGGCGGCTTCGCTGTCGCTCCCGGCAGCGGACGAGGGGCGCTGGCGGTTGACCGCGCAGCCGGAAAACGCCGCCCTCCCGCAGGTGCTGGATCTCGGCGCTCTGGTGCTGCCGGAAACGCTGGAGAAGGGCGTCCGGGTCTTCGCCGGCGACCGGGAACTCCCCTGTAAACTCCACCCTAACGGCGTATTGGCCATCGCCCCGGCTCCGGAGGCGAAGGAGTTCACCCTGCGTTTCGGTTTCGAGGAGGCGCTCCCCGCCGACCGCTGGGAGAAAACGCCGGAACCGGCTCCGCCCGCCGAGCGTTTGAAGCTCAGTTTTTTCGGGGGCCGCCAGCCGGCGACTCCCGAACAATACCTGCAACAACGCACTGAGGAACATGACCGGCGCTATGCCTGGCAGGAGACGCATATACCGCGAACCGCCTACCAGTACACCATTGAACGGACCACCGGTTTCGAATATATGGAGCGGAAGCAGAACTTCAGGAGTTTCTACAACTCCCGACTGAATCTGTTGCGCAATCCCCTGTCGCGGTCGCGGCATGAACGCTTTCGGGCGCATTTGCGCCAGGAGCGCTTGCCGTCATGGTGCTGGGGTGAGAACGAATTGCGGAACGCCGGCAATCGTCTGAAATGGCACTTCGAATGGAGCGTCCGGGAGCGCGACAAGTACCGGAAGGAACGGGCAAAGATCGCTACCGACGCCCCGGAGGGACCGGGCCGGGAACTGCTGGAATTGGCGAAGAAGCACGGCCGCGCGATTACGCCGACCGAAGTACAGATGAACATCCGTCCTCCGGAGACGCATGAATTTTATTCGGCGCGGTTCCACGGCTTTCTGGTGATTCCGGTGACCGGCGAGTACGACTTTCGACTGCAATCGAACCACCTGTCGGTGCTGCGGCTGGATGACGATTCCCGACTCCGCATCGATGGCGACGGCTCCGGTCCGGTGGAAACGAAAGATCTGACGCTCAAGCTGGAGAAGGGGAGCCACGCTTTCGAACTCCTGACCCGGGTCCATTCGGGCGCGGGGCAGATGCAGCTGCGGGTGCGTCCGCCGGGGGAGACGGAGTTCCGGCTGTTGACCTCCGAATTTTTCAGCTCCGCGCCCCGGCTGCTGCCGGTCCGGCTGGAGGAAACAGGGGAGGGAGGCTTGGCGCTGCCCCTGATCCGTCGTGACGCCCATTGCCTCTTGTTTTCCGGCAAGCGCGAAAGTTTAGAGTTGCAGCGCTTTGAATTTTTGAACGCCCCCGGCAAGCTGAAGCTCCGGTTGCATGACAAGTGGATCCCGGTGACGGAATTGCCTCAGGTAGTGGCGATTCCGCGGGAAGGGGAGACGGCGTGCTTCGTGGATCCGGAGGGGCGGCTGCCGGAGCTGCCGGTGCGTCCCTTGAACCGCCCGGAGGAGATGCAGCCGGTGGCCGCAGACCTCAATCTTCGGGCCTGGCTGCCGGAGTTTCTTTACGACAACGAATACTGGGAGGCGACGCTGGAGGTGACTTCGAAGCTGCCGCTGCCGCTGGATGCCGAGCTCTTCATCGAACACCGGAATACGGGGGAGCGAATCGTGCTGCCATTGCGGATTCCGGCCAAGCCGGATGAGCGCTTCGAGCGCTTCGATTCAGATGTGATGCTGAAGCTGCCGTGGCGGCTGGGGGGGACGCCGATGGAGGCGGAAACCTATGATTTGACGCTGGCGATGCCGGGTTTCACGTTTGCGACCGAGACTGTGCGTTTTCTGCCGATGCGCCTGACGGGGAAGGGGTTGATTTCGACGCCGCGCGGCTTGGCGGGGGGGGATGGGAGCCGGGTGATTCCGGTGCTGCACCGTCCGAGCCTGAGCGAGCGACGCAGCTGGGAGCTGCCGCGTAAGCTGGCCGGTGAGCTGAAGAGTTCGCGCCGGTTGCTTTGCTTGGCGGAAAACTTCGGCGGTCTGGAGGAGCGTTTACGTGAGCGTTTGGGGGAAAGCGGGCGCGAATTGGAATTTGTGCCGATTGCGGGGACGAATCGTCCTTTGTCGGAGAGCCTGCCGGAAATTCTTACGGCGGTTGAGGAGAGCGGGGCGGACCGTGCTCTGCTTTTGATACCCTGCCGTCTTCACACGGCGATGTACGAGCCGTGGGAGCTGGAGCGCCACCTGGCGGCGTTGTTGGAGAAGTTGAAGCGGAATCCGCGCCTGGTGCGTGTGCATCTGGCGTTTCTGCCGGAGCGCGACGGTGATGAGCGTTCGGAGCTGCGTGAATCGCTGACCCGGCTGGCGCGTGAATACGACGTACAATACCTGGAGCTGAACCAGCTGGAGCCGGAAATCTCGCGTCCGGAGAGTTACGCATTGCCCGGCCGCCCGGGTGAAGCTTCGCAACACCCGGTGGGAGTGGTTCCGCGCCTGTCGGAGCTGTTATCGGAACGCCTCCGCTGAAAACGGTGGTTTTTTCCGAGAAAGACTTGATAAATCGGGATTTCCCGATATATTTATGTTTTGCCATCCGGCCCGGTAGCTCAGAGGATAGAGCAGCTGCCTTCTAAGCAGTTGGTCGTGGGTTCGATTCCCGCCCGGGCTGCCATCATTTTGAGCTCAAAACCCACTAAAAAGCCCTCCTTCCGCTCATGCTGCAACAACCTGATTTTTGCTGCATCCGTTACATGATCTGCCACATTTCTGCCACATTTTTTGAGTCCGCCATGCGGCCTCTATAATACCTCGTATTGACATTCAAACAAACCGGGCGTATATTAACATATAGATATTTTTCGATATGAGGTTTCTTGATGAGTGACAGATACGTTGAGAACGCCAGGGTGTTCAAAGCCCTTTGCGATGAAAACCGGCTGATGATTCTGGAGATGCTGCAGAGCGGCGAGAAGTGCGCCTGCATTCTGCTGGAGAAGCTGGCGATCACGCAGCCGACGCTGTCGCATCATATGAAAATACTTCAGGAGAGCGGCATCGTCACGCCGCGCAAGCAGGGCAAGTGGACGCACTATTCCATCAATGAAAACGGCAGCCGGTATGCGGTTGAACTGCTGAAGAGGCTGACGGCGGTACAGGAGGAAGGCAAATGAGCGGTTGCTGCTGCAAAGAAAATAGCTGCTGCGGTTCCGGGGCCATTGCTACCGTTTCGACGCAATTGACCATGAAAGACATCCTCGGAGCCTGGAAGGTGCGCTGGAGCATCGGCCGGATGAGTTACAAGGTCGAACCGGGACTCTATGCGGTTGGCAAGCCGGACAGCACGTCTCCTGTGCTGGTAAGTGCGAATTACAAGCTGACCTTCGATTCCCTGCGCCAGGAGCTTGCCGGCCTTGATTGCTGGCTGCTTATCCTCGACACGCGCGGCGTCAACGTCTGGTGCGCGGCCGGGAAAGGCACCTTCGGCACCGATGAACTGATCAAGCGAATCTCGCTCGCCGGACTTTCCGATGTCGTCACCCATCGAAAGCTGATCCTGCCGCAGCTCGGCGCGGTCGGCGTAAGCGCTCATGAGGTGGCAAAACAGTCCGGGTTCACGGTTGAATATGGCCCGGTACGAGCCAACGATATTAAAGTCTATCTCGCCTCCGGCAACCAGGCGACGGAAGAGATGCGGCAGGTTCGCTTTACCCTGTATGACCGGCTGGTTCTCACACCGGTCGAGTTCATCACCGCCGCCCGGAAAGCTCTGCTGATCTTCGGGGGACTGTTTATCATCAATCTGTTTGCGGCAAGACCGTTCGGGCTTGCCGATTTCGTCGCGCTCATGGGAGCGGTGGTCACCGGTACGGTATTGACGCCCGTTCTGCTTCCCTGGATTCCCGGCCGGGCTTTCTCCTGGAAAGGCTGGCTGCTCGGCTTGCTTTGGACACTGTTTATCTGCTGGCAGAATAAGTGGTTTTGTTCCGAAACATGGATGCTGGCCGCAGGATATTTGCTGCTGTTACCGTCCATATCCGCTTACCTCGCCATGAATTTCACCGGATCATCAACCTACACCTCCTTTTCCGGGGTTACGAAAGAAATGAGAAAAGCGATTCCGCTGATTCTCATCTCGGTTGCGCTTGGAACAGTTCTGGTGCTGATAAAGAGCCTGATCGGATAGGAAGCCATCATGAAACATACCTACTTGAAAAACGTAGCAACACTCAATCTGGACCAAGATAAATGCGTCGGGTGCGGCATGTGCGCCGTGGTCTGCCCGCATCGGGTATTCGCCATGAAAGACCGCAAGGCGCGAATCGTCGACAAAGACCATTGCATCGAATGCGGTGGTTGCGCCCTCAATTGTCCGGTCAACGCGATCTCGGTCGAAGCAAACGTCGGCTGCGCCAGCGCCATTATCCGAGGTTGGCTGACCGGCAGCGAACCCAACTGCGATTGCTCCGGCGGAGACTGTTGCTAGCCGAAAGGCTTTCCAGCCCTCGTTTGAATCGAAGAAAATCCTAGATGTCTCTCTGAGCGTGGATACTTCTGCCGCTTTCCGCGTCCAGAATAGGCTCAACCCGATATTGAGCGTATCGTTGTCTTCAGCTCACTTTTCTCCGAGGTACTTCCGGTTGTCCATAATCGTGTGACATTCCGCGACAGAAGTGTTTCCCTCGTCTACAAGTATCCGCAAAACCTTCCGATCAATTTCACATTTTTCATTTGTATTGTGCTCATGCCGTCCGCCTTTCGGTTTATAAAAAATGCCCTAATCATTATATGCAAACTAACTGTAACATTTTTCTGTGGTTATATTTGAAGCTAAAAGGAGGTCATCATTTCCACAGGGACAGGCAGTTGGCAAGTTGGTTATTGGGAATTGCTTAAGAAAACAAGAACAGGGCGTATTGGTTATTGTTTGATTGGAAGAATCAATACATGACCTATACGCCCAATAACAGGAGAATCGAAATGAAGCAGCAAAGAATCACAGAAAAAACTTATCACGGCCTCTCGATCAGAGCAGATGAAAAACATCCGGTAATCGGTAATATTCTGGATGGAATAGAGAAACGTATTGAATATATGCAAGAGAGACACGCTCAACTGACCATCGTAAATTGTGTCGCTACATTTCCCCAAGGCATGCCGGTCGTTAATCCTACAGAATTAATTTCAAATGCAATGAGAAAATTTCACCAAAAAGCCAAACGTGAAAAATTAGAAATGCAAACAGCTTGGATTATGGAACGGGC
>JAVBRV010000119.1:0-4560 GCA_031547585.1 Victivallaceae bacterium | reverse complement strand
GGTTTGGGGGGAAGGAAAGGGCCCATCTTTTCTGGGGAAAAGCAGGGCCCGTTCCATCCCCCCCAGTCCCTCGGGCTTAACACAAGGGAGGGGGGAGAGGGGTTATTCGTCCTGGGGTTTTTGTTCGCCGGGGGTTTCCAGGAATTTGAGTTCCGGTTCGGCGGCGCCGAATTCGAAGGAGAGGAGTCCTTCGGCGATTTCCAGGAGGGCGGTGTCGATGAGGTTTTCCGAGTCGCACTTGACCATCGGGCGGGCGGCGCCGAGGGCGAGTTGTTTCGCCCGTTTGGCTGCCACCACCGACAGCACCAAGGGGTCCGGAATCATTTTTTTCGCCCGTGCCAGGTAGTTGTTGTTCATGGTGTTATACCTTGTCAGTAGTCGATGATGTCGCGGTTGTTGTCAATCAGGGTGACATCGCCTGAGGTGACCCGCATGAAGCGCTTCTCGAATTCCGAGACGGCGTCGAGGATGTAGCGCTCGGCGATGGCGAGCCGTTTTTCGCATTTCTGCGAATCGCGGATGAGGAGGAGTCCGACGAAGATGTAGGTCTCCATTTCGACCAGGTTGCGGGCCTGGAGGTCGTGGTAGGCCGCGTCTTTCTTTTCGAAGACGTACTTCACCGCTTCGAGCTGACGGGCGTGGAGACCCATCACGGTATCGCGGAGGCGGGCCAGCTTGCCGGTGTATTCGATGCCGGCAAGTTCTTTGATCCGCTGGTCGTTGTCGCGCTGGATCACGCCGCCGATGGCCGCCACGACCTGAAGCTGGGTGGTGCCTTCGTAGATGTTGGTGATGCGCGCGTCGCGGTAGAAGCGTTCGACGTTGAAGTCCTTCATGAAGCCGGTGCCGCCGTGGATCTGGATGGCGTCGTAGGCGACGGAGTTGGCGATCTCGGTCGCCAGCGCTTTGCACATCGGGGTCAGGACGGCGGAGGTCTTGTTGTAGTACTTCTGGAGCGCCTTCTCTTCGGCGGTCGGATTCTCGCTGTGTTCGACGATGTGGGTGTAAGCGTTGCGGAGGTCGACGTTGCGGGTCGTCTCGTAGAGCAGCGCGCGCGCCGCGGTCACCCGGACCTTCATGCTCGAAAGCATGTCGTAGATCGCCGGGAACTGGTCGATCGAGCGCTTGAACTGAAGACGTTCCGACGCGTACTTGCGCGCTTCGCGGTAGGCGGCTTCGGCGATGCCGAGGGCCTGGCCGCTGATGGCGACGCGGGCGCCGTTCATCAGGCTCATCACGTAGCGGATGAGGCCCATGCGGCGTTTGCCGCAGAGCTGCGCGGGGACGTCGTTGTACTGGAGTTCGGCAGTGGCGACGCCGTGGATGCCGAGCTTGTTCTCGATCCGGCGGACCACCAGCTGCGGGCAGGCTTCGCAGATGAACATCGAGAGGCCGCGGCCGTCGCTGGTGCCCTCTTCAGAGCGCGCCAGCACCAGGTGCACCTGGGCGCAGCCGTTGGTGATGAAGCGCTTCATGCCGTTCAGGTACCACTGGCCGGTCTTCTCATCCTGCCAGGCGCGGAGGCGCACCGACTGGAGGTCCGAGCCGTAATCCGGTTCGGTGAGGTCCATCGACCCGTCGTATTCGCCGGTGGCGAATTTCGGCAGGTAGGCGTTCTTCTGCTCGTCGTTGCCGAAGAAGTTGATGGTTTCGGCGATGTCCTGCAGGCCGAAGATGTTCTGCAAGGAAGCATCGGCGCGGGAGACCATTTCGGTCATCATCGTGTAGATCGAGACCGGGAAGTTGAGGCCGCCGTACTGGTGACCGAGCATGACGCCCATGACGCCGGCTTTGGTGAGGTCTTCGATGTTCTGCCGGGTCAGCGGGTGATAGGTCACCTTGCCGTCGGCGAAATGCGGACCCTCGGCGTCGACGGTGCGCGAGCGCGGCTCGATGTTGTCGCCGCAGATCTCGCCGACCACTTCGAGCACGCGTTTGTAGTTGTCGAGCGCGTCGGCGAAGTCGACCGGCGCGTTTTCGAATTTCTCGGCGAACTTGTAGCCGTTCTCGAGAAGCGAGGTCGGCTCAGTGAGGTCGAGCGTCGAGAGAGTGAACATCAAGTCCGGGTTGTCTTTGAAGAAGTTAGCCATTTTCGATAACCCTTACTGCTTGGCCTTGAAGGCTTTAATCATTTGCGGAATGACCGTGTTGAGGTCGCCGACGATCGAATAGTGCGCCACGCTGAAGATGGGCGCGCCCGGATCGGTGTTGATGGCGATGATCTTCTTCGACTCCGACATGCCGGCGCAATGCTGGATTGAGCCGGAGATGCCGCAGGCGATGTAGAGCCGCGGACGCACCGTCACGCCGGTCTGCCCGACCTGGTGGTCGTGGTCGATCCAGCCGGCGTCGACCGCCGCGCGGGAAGCGCCCACTTCGCCGCCCAGCACTTCGGCCAGTTCGCGGATCAGTTTGAAATTCTCGTTGCTGCCGACGCCGTAGCCGCCGGAACCGATGATCTGGGCGCCCTTCAGGTTGATCTCTTTGTCGGCGCGGACGCGCTCGATCACTTTGACCACCGTTTCGGCATCGGTGATCGCCGGCTTCACCCGGACCACCTGACCCTTGCGGGAGGTGTTGGGTTCATCCATCTTCATCACGCCCTCGCGGACGGTGACCATCTGGGGATCTTCCCATGTGTTGACGATGGTGGCGATGATGTTGCCGCCGAAAGCCGGACGGATCTGCATCAGCTTGTTGGTGTAGCTCTTGTTATTCTTCTTGTCGTCGAAGTCGTCGATCTTGAGCTCGGTGCAGTCGGCGGTGAGGCCGCCGAGCTTCTCGGAGGCGACGCGCGGCGCGAGTTCGCGGCCCTTCAGCGTCGCGCCGAAGAGCATGATGTTCGGCTTGTGTTCGCGGATCAGGTCCACGATCACCCGGGCGTAGGGCAGCACCGTGAAAGGCTCCAGCCGGGAGTCTTCCGCGAGGTACACCGTGTCGCAGCCGTAGTGGTAGAGGGATTCGACGCACTTCTCGACCTTGTCGCCGAGGAGCACCGCTTCGGTTTTCACGCCCAGCTGGGCCGCCAGTTCGCGGCCTTTGCAGACGAGTTCGAGGCTGACGTCGGCGATCTTACCCGCTTCCTGCTCGATGAAAACCCAGACATTACCAATTTTTTCAGCCATAGCTTTTTTCACCCCAGGGTATGATCGCTGATCAGTTCATGAATCAAAAGGCCGATGCCCTCCGCCGTCGCCGGAACCTGTTTGGCTTCGCTCGCGGTCAGCACCACGCTCATCACCTGCTTCACCTTGGTCGGCGACCCGGGGAAACCGATCCGCTGCGGGTCGGCGGCAATGTCGTTCGCGGAGAATTCCTTGATCAGCAGCCCCTTCTTCTCCAGGTTCTGGATCTCGGTGTCGAGCACGCCCGCGTCGGTGTAGTTGCTGTTGGTATGCTTGGCCGCCGCTTCGCCCTTGGTCTTGGCGCGCTTGAAGCGCATCATCAGTTTGGCGTTCATCGGGCGCGGCTCGTTGGCCTCGACCACGGTCAAGAGCGCCGGAAGCGGCGACTCGAGAATCTCGTATCCGCCTTCGATGGCGCGGCGGGCGCGGATTTTCCCCTTGCCCAGCTCAAGCACCTCTTCCACATAGCAGATCTGCGGAATATTCAGCTTCTCCGCCAGCTGCGGACCCACCTGGGCGGTGTCGCCGTCAATCGCCTGCCGTCCGCAGAGGACCAGGTCGAACTTGCCGTATTTCTTCGCGGCGCAGGAGAGCGTGTAGCTGGTCGCCAGCGTATCCGCGCCGGCCAGCGCCCGGTCGGTCACCAGGAACACTTCATCGGCTCCCCGGTACAGCGCCTGGCGCAGCGTCTCGGCGGCCGCGGGCATACCCATGGTGCCAACGATGATGCGGGCGTTGAAGCGCTCTTTGAGCTGGAGCGCGAGTTCCAGCGCGTTGAGGTCTTCCGGGTTGAAGATCGCAGGGAGGGCGGCCCGGTTTACGGTCCCCTCCGGCGTCATCGCGTCGCCGGAAATATTCTGGGTATCCGGAACCTGCTTGACGAAAACGAGTACGGTATAACTCACAGTTTCGACCCTTTGTTATGGTTGAACTTTCTGAAAAACCGACAAACAAACAAGTAATATATCCTTCGGATGAAAAATATCAACCGGATCAGCCGTTTTTTTTGCAAAGTCCGTCGCACGGCCGCGTTGCCCTTGAGGGCTTTCGGCCGTCCGACCGAGCCGGCCGCCACAGCAGATCAAATTTTTGCCGCACAACCAAAAACGCTGATTGCGAGTGGCCGGCGTATTGTGTGCAATAGATGCCGTGGGAATCAGGAGGGGCCTGACTCCCCTCCTGAAACCACCCCCGGCCTTGGGCAGAGACGCGCAACCTAAGGGCGACCCCGATTCCGGATCGTAGCGATCGCTTTCGCGATCTTACTTTCGCTGCTATGCAGCGACCCTCAAACGGCGGGGCCTTCGCTCGACTACGTTCGGCTTCGGCACTCTTGTGCCTTCGCTCGTTTGCTGCCGCAAACGAGTTCCCTCACATCCGCTCGCGGCGCTTGCCGCGCTTACCTCGTGGAGCAACGCGATGGGCCGGGGAGATC
>JAVBRV010000185.1:0-4194 GCA_031547585.1 Victivallaceae bacterium | reverse complement strand
AAGTCGCGGAGCTGCCCCATGGTGAGGGCGGGGTGAACGTCGGACTCATCCTTCTGGTGGATGGAGACGCCGTTGAAGCGGTAGACGCCGCCGTGGACTTCGCCGCCGACGCCACGGAACTCCCAGTTCCGGTGCGCCGGGTCGAAATCGGCGTAGTTCTTGAAATCCTCCTCGATCACGGTTGCGGAGAGTACTCCCGCGGCAAGGAGGGACAGGAGAAGTTGGATGCGCATTATGGATATTCCTTGACAGTCAGTGAGTTTTACCGGGGGCAGGGGGAGCCGTAGTGATCTCCCCCAAGCCCGCCTTCGGAGTGTGGGGCTCACCCCCAGGGGTAGGGGAAGCCGTAGTGGTATTCCCAATCCTTTTTGGCGATAGCACTGCCCGAAATCAGGAACGGAGAGAAGTTATAGGGATTCTCCTGATCGATCAGGACTTGCGGCTTGACACTGAAATCGAGACGGAGGATGTTAATGTTATTTGTATGCCGTCCAGCCGGCTTCCCCCAGTTGGAGTTGCTGAGGTCACCGGAACTGAGGCTGACTCGCCAGAAACCGGCGGTGTTCCCCGTTGCGTTCTGGTAACAATCCATGATGAGGAAGCGCTTCGACGGCATTTTGTCGCTGGTGATCCGGCGGCTGGTATAGCCGGTGGCGGCGCCGTAACTTGTCAAATTCAACGAACGGTTCAAACCGTAATCGACCATGTCGGTGTCATTTGACGCCTTCATCACGGGGCAGCTGAAAGTAGCACGGGGAACGCCGCCGCTTTCGAATTTATTGGTACCGTGATTGAAACCGAGTAATTGATGGCTCCAGTACTGCTTATATCCAGGTGCGCCGAACTCCGGCGGCATGAAGTCGTTGTAGCTGGAGCAGTACATCGAATAGGCCGTGCCGATCTGCTTGAGATTCGAGGTGCACTTGACGGCTTTCGATTTGTCGCGCGCCTTGGTCAGCGCCGGCAGCAAAAGCGCCGCCAAGATAGCGATGATGGCAATTACGACCAGGAGCTCGATCAGGGTAAATGATTTCCTGCCGACGTTTTTCATATGAAGGCCCTCCTTTGTTTCGGTTAATCCAGGTTGACTGGAATTTCTTTTGTCTTGACGATTTGCTTCTCCACCCGGCAGTCGCCGCCGAGCATCCGGCTGACGACTTCCAGGGCGACGGCGCCCATCTCCTCGAACGGGGGCTGGTGGCACCAGCCGGCAAACCCCGGAATCTCCGCCGCAAGAATGCTGGTGATGATCCGGCATTCGCGCTTCAGGTCGATTCCGGCCTCCAGAAGAAGTTGAACGACTTCGACCCGGCGCATATGGTGAAGGAAAAGCGCGTCCGGCCGGTGCCCGGCCCGCAGCGCTTCGGCGAGTTCGCAAAGGGGATCGTTGCCCACGATGTCAAATATAAACCGTTCGTCGAGTCCGCAACCGGCTTCGGCGTAAGCCCGCTGGAACCCCCGCATATAAAACTCCGAACCATGCATATTCACCGCGAAAAATTTCTTTCGCCCCTCGGCAAGGAGCTTGCGGCCAAGCTGATAGCTCTCTTCCTCATAATCGATGTAGATTGTGTTCACTTCATCCGTCCGCCGGTCGACCAGAACCACCGGGAGCATCCGGTTCACTTCAATGATGACGGGCAGGAGTTCGCAGGGCGGCCCGATCCAGACCAGCGCATCGAGGAAATTCTGCTTGATTTCCGCTTTCATCGCCTCCGGCTCGAATTGGGAGAGCGTTACCGGCCGGACCTGAAAGTTTCGATTCACCAGATGGTTGCCGACTGAGGCCATCAGGGGCCAGTGATAGTTCCCGTAACAGAAGTTGTTGCCGCCGGCGACGACAATCCCCACCAGGGGAAGCGCGAGACCGATATTGCCGATCCCCCGGCTGTACTGCGGCGAAACGAAAGTACCGACGCCCGGCTTGCCGACCAGCAGGCCTTCGTCGGTCATCTCCTTCAGCGCCAGCGTCACCGTGCTCCGCGCCACGCCAAAGTGCTTCGCCAGCTCCCACGAGGACGGAATCTTCACCGATTCGCCGGGGTGGCGCAAGATAATGTTGAAAATATAGTGCCGGATTTTCAATCCTTCGCGCTGCGGCACTCCTGAGGGACTCATCGGCGGACTCCTGTGCTTTATCGGACAACCATCGGACATCTGCCATAATTATACTCGATCCGATCCCGTTTGTCAATAGCGGAACGAGAAAAAAAGCAAAAAAAGGAGCTTTTGCTTGCGCGAACTCCATCCGGCGGTTACATTATAAGAAAGGAGAGGTGAGCATATGTACGGTTTTTATCGGCTGGCGGCGGCGGTTCCCGAACTGCGGATCGCCGATATCGACTTCAATCTGGATCAGCTCGCCCGCTGCTATCAGGAAGCGGCGGGGGAGGGGGCCGCCGCAGTGGTCTTCCCCGAGCTCTCCCTCACCGGCTACTCCTGCGGCGACCTCTTCTTTCAGCGTAAGCTCCAGGACCGCGCCTTCGCCGCCGCCCGCGAACTCGCCGCCGAAACCGCCGGCAAGGGGACCGTGATGCTCTTCGGCCTCCCCCTTCGCGTGGACGACACGTTGTACAACGTCGCCGCCGTCGCCGCCGAAGGCGTTATCCGGGGGCTGGTCCCGAAGACCCTGCTCCCCAACTACCGTGAATTTTACGAGAAGCGCCACTTCACTTCAGGCGGGAAAATCCGGGGCCGCGAGTTCGAAGGCATTCCCTTCGGCACGGACCTTCTCTTTGAGGACGGCGGCGACTTCCGCTTTGGCGTCGAAATCTGCGAAGACCTCTGGGGGGTGCTCCCCCCCAGCTCCACGCTCGCCCTCGGCGGTGCGCGCGCCATCTTCAACCTCTCCGCCGGAACCGAGCTGGCCGCCAAGGCCGTCTACCGGCGCGAACTCGTCACCCAGCAGAGCGCCCGCTGCCTCGCCGCTTACGTATTGACCGGGGCGGGGGTTCACGAGTCGACCACCGATATGGTGTTTGGCGGACACGCTCTTATTGCCGACAACGGCCGCCTCGCCGCCGAAAACCGCCGTTTCGACCGCAAAAACTCGATCACCTATGCCGATATCGACTTCGAACGGCTGGCGGCGGCGCGGATGAGCGAAAGCAGCTTTAACGACGCGCAGCTCCCCGAAGGAACCGCCTTCCGCCGCCTCCGGCTGGAGGGGATTCCCGGTTCCCCCGACTGGAAGTACGCCTATCTCCCGCCCCGCCCCTTCGTCCCCGATGATTTGGCACGCTGCCGCGAGCGCTGCCGCGAAATTCTCGACATCCAGTGCGCCGGGCTGGCGACGCGGGTCGAACACAGCCACGCGAAACGGCTGATGATCGGCGTTTCGGGCGGACTCGATTCAACCTTGGCCCTCCTGGTGGCGGCGGAGTGCTGCCGCTTGCTCGAGCGCCCGGCGGCGGATATTCTCGCCGTCACCATGCCCGGCTTCGGCACCACGGGGCGCACCTACCGCAACGCGGTCGAGCTTTGCCGGATTCTCGGCGTCGAGCTGCGCGAAATCGATATTAAAGAGGCGGCGTTGCTCCACTTCCGCGACATCGGCCATGACCCCGCCCTTCACGACACCACTTACGAAAACGTCCAGGCGCGCGAACGTACCCAGCTTCTGATGGATCTCGCCAATAAAGAGGGGGGGCTGGTGGTCGGCACCGGCGACCTCTCCGAAATCGCCCTCGGCTGGAGCACCTATAACGGCGACCATATGTCGATGTACGCGGTCAACTCATCGATTCCCAAGACCCTGATCCGGCACCTGATCGCCGAAACCGCCCGCGAGGCGGGAGGCGACACGGCGCGGATCCTGGAAGACGTCATCGATACGCCCGTCAGCCCGGAACTGCTTCCGGCCAAGGAAGATGGTTCCATTACCCAATGCACCGAGGAGCTGATCGGCCCCTACGAACTCCACGACTTCTTCCTCTACCACCTGGTGAAATACGGGGCGGAGCCGGAGAAGATTGAAGCACTTGCGTTTCAGGCGTTTCAGTCGGTTTACGACGGGGCTGTGATTCGGAAAACGCTGACGCTCTTCCTTCGGCGCTTCTTTCAGCAGCAGTTCAAGCGCAGCTGTATGCCGGACGGCCCCAAGGTCGGCTCCATCGCCCTCTCGCCGCGCGGCGACTGGAGGATGCCCTCCGACGCCGCCGCCCGGCTCTGGCTCGAAAGCCTTAAAGATCAATC
>JAVBRV010000385.1:0-9871 GCA_031547585.1 Victivallaceae bacterium | reverse complement strand
TATCTCGAGGCGGCGGCGGAACGCAATCGGCTGCCGGGACCGCGCAGCCTGACGGAAGTCAAGGCGCTGTTGGCGAAACCGGGTAAATAATTCCCTTGGGGAGAGGATGATATGCTTTCTTTAAAACATTGGTTTACGTTCGCGTTGCTGGCCGGAACGCTTTCGGCGGCGGCTATCGAGGGGGCGCTGCTGCCGACGGTGGGGCAGAATCTCACGGATGTTTTCACCCGGGTGATGCCGGGCCGTCCGCCGCTCTTGGTGGGGATTACCGAGGTGTTTCCGGAGCAGCCTTTCGAGCTTTACCTATTGGTGGGGAAGCCGGGGCTGGTCGACGGGAAGGCGGAGGTGGTGGCGGATCTGTCGATGAAGACGCCCGCCGGCGGAACCATGGTGCTGGCGAAGGATCTCGCGGTCTATGCGGGCGCGGCGGCGGAGGGCGCGGTGGTGCTTTCGGATAAGCGGCTGCGGATCGAGATGACGAAGGGCGATCCGGCGGGCGAATACGAATTGATCGCCGAGCTGAAGGACCGGACCAATGGGGCGAGCGCCCATCTCAGCCGTAAGCTGACCCTTTTGCCGCAGGTTCCCCGGGGGGTGGAGGCGGTGGAGGGGGATCCGTTGCAGTTCCTGCGGCGGTACTACCTGGAGCCGCGTCCGGGGAAGGTTCTCGGCATGCTGAAGAACTTCTACGAAATGCTGCCGGAGCTGCGGGCGAAGAATGCGAATTATACGCCGCTGCCGATGCTGTACGGTTTCATTCAGGTATTGAAGCTGAATCCGGAGCTGTGGGTTCCGTTGGCGGACTGGGCGAATTCGCTGGAGCGCGAGGATTCATTCTGCACGCTGCTGATCATCGACAATCTGGGGGAGGCGGCGCAGGAGAAGATGCGTCCGTGGCTCGGCCATGAGAAGGCGCTGGCGATGGAGCAGCTTCGCAAGGGGATGTTTGATTTCACGGAGGTGACGCATCCGTTGCAGGTGGATTTCCTCTGGATGGAGTTTTTCGCGACGGGCCGGTACGAGCCGATTTTCCGGATCGCGTCGTTGCAGGAGCGGTTGGCGAATGCGTTTACGGTGGAGGAGTTCAATCAGAAGAAGGATTCGAAGACGCTGACGCCGGAGGAGAAGGATAAGCTGGGCAACTTCCTGATCGGGACGGCGGCGGGACGGAGCTTGAATTTGTTTGCCGACGAGCATTTGCTGGTTCCGTTTTATCTGGAGTGGGCGCTGGCGAATAAGAAGCTGCCGGGACAGATTTCCAACACGTTGACCTACAAGGTGCTGGAGAGGGTGTCGGCGGAGACGGCGAAACGCCGGGCGGCGGCAGAAGAAAAAAAATAAAAAAACTTTAAAAAATAGACCGCGAAGCGGTCGTGCGCACCCGGCCGAGCCGGGGCGTGGTCCAGCGGCGAAACGCTGGTCGCTCCCCGCAGGGCGGCGCAGGCGCCCGCCCGGAGGGGAGCGAAACCTAAGGTTTGCGAAGGCAAACCGCACCGGAACAGTACCGACCGGCGGAGCGCTGCCGATAAAAGGCACTGGCGGAGCCAGGCCTTTTATCGAGCCGCAGCGCGCGGAGCCGCGGCCGGAAACCATTTGTAATTCGCGCCCTGCCGGATCCCCTTTCGTCTATCCGGCGGCGATTATAGTTACCCATCGGGCAATCCCGATTAAATTGAGGAGAAGCAAACCATGTGGAATTACACCGAAAAAGTCATGGATCATTTCCTTCACCCGCGCAACGTCGGCGAGGTGGAGAACCCCGACGGCGTGGGTGAAGTGGGCAACGCGGCCTGCGGGGACGCGCTGAAGCTGACCTTCAAGCTGGATGAGAATGGGCGGATTGTGGAAGCGAAGTTCAAGACGTTCGGCTGTGCCAGCGCGATTGCTTCGAGTTCGGCGCTGACCGAGCTCATCAAGGGGATGACGCTGGAGGAGGCGGCGAAGGTGACCAACCAGGACATCGTGTCGCTGCTGGGGGAACTGCCGGAGGCGAAGATGCACTGCTCGGTGATGGGCATGGAGGCATTGCAGGCGGCGATCAGCCGGTACAAGGGGGAGAAGAACCCCTTTGAGAGCGATGAGGAGCATGAGGGGCGGTTGGTCTGCAAGTGCTTCGGCGTCACGGATGTGAAGATCTTGAAGGTGGCCCGCGAGAATAAGCTGACCAAGGCTGAAGAGGTCACCCATTACTGCAAAGCGGGCGGCGCCTGCGGAGCCTGCCTGGATGACATTCAGCACCTGCTGGACGATATGTGGAAGCTGGAGAAAGCGAAAAAATGACCCTCGAAGAACTGAGACCCAAAGAGAGCGAACTGCGTGGGCGGATCGAGCATCTGTCCGGATTCCTGAAGATCGACGCGCGCCGGGAGGAGCTGGCGGAGCTGGAAGAGAAGATGGCGCAGCCGGACTTCTGGAACGACAAGGAGAGCGCCCAGACGACGGTGTCGGCCCTGTCGGCCTGCCGGAACATCCTCGAACCCTACAAGAAGGTGCAGGGCGACCTGGAAGACCTCGCC
Organism: Victivallaceae bacterium; assembly: GCA_031547585.1. Lineage (GTDB taxonomy): Bacteria > Verrucomicrobiota > Lentisphaeria > Victivallales > Victivallaceae > Victivallis. The sequence goes on along the minus strand of JAVBRV010000385.1, from coordinate 7,355 downwards.
GCCTCGATCGAACTGGCGGAAGAGGACGAGGAGTTCCTGAAGGAGACGGAGATTGCGGCGCGGCGTCTGGAGAAGGCGCTGAATAAATTGGAGGTGGTGAGCTTCCTGTCGGGCCGTTTCGACAAGAACAACCTCTATTTTTCGATTCACGCGGGTGCGGGCGGCACGGAGTCCTGCGATTGGGCGGGGATGCTGCTGCGGCTGTACCGGCGCTACTTCGAGAACCGGGGCTGGAAGGAGGAGATCATCGACCTCCAGCCGGGCGACGAAGCGGGCATCAAGAGCGCGACGCTGCATGTGACGGGCGAGTTCGCCTACGGCTACATGAAGTGCGAACGAGGGGTGCACCGCCTGGTGCGGATTTCTCCCTTTGACAGCAACGCGCGGCGGCACACGAGCTTCTGCTCGGTGGACGCCTTCCCGGAATTGGATGACGACATCGAGATCGAGATCGACGAGAGCCAACTGCGGATCGATACGTACCGTTCGAGCGGCGCGGGCGGGCAGCACGTGAATACGACGGACTCGGCGATCCGGATCACCCACTTGCCGTCGGGGACGGTGGTGTGCTGCCAGAACGAGCGTTCGCAACACAAGAACCGGGCGACGGCGATGAAGATGCTGAAGGCGAAGCTGTACGAGCTGGAGGAGGAGAAGCGCCGCAATGAGTCGGACGCGATCCGCGGTGAGAAGATGGAGAACGGCTGGGGCAGCCAGATCCGCAGCTACGTGCTTCAGCCCTACCAGCTGGTGAAGGATCTCCGCACGGGTGTGGAGACCAGCAACACGGCCGGCGTTCTGGATGGCGAAATCGATGAATTCATCGAAGCCTGCCTGAAGGGGTCGCGTTAACGGGATAAAAAACCGTTTTTTTGCGAACTTCAGCTTGAAAAAAGCCAAAACGGGTGTTTATTAAAGAGTGTTGAATTTCTCAACACTTTCGGTGGCAGGATAGCTCAGTAGGTAGAGCAGAGGACTGAAAATCCTCGTGTCCCCAGTTCGATTCTGGGTCCGGCCACCATTTTTTTTACCGCACGCCAGTCGCAAGACTGGCTTTTTTTGTGCTCATTTCAGTAAAACACGAGATGAACGGATACCTGATTGCTTTTTTGAATATCCCTTTGCCAGGCGCCAAACGGTATCAGTCGCTTGGAGGTTCCTCCAGGTACGTCGGGTCAAGGGGCCACCGCCTCTTGCGGGTCCAGGGCAGCGCCGAACTCGACAAGTACCTCACTCGCAGGTACGAGTAGGGCCGGAGGCCGCACGGAGTACCGGAGAGCGGGCCCCCCGGAAAGTGCCCCCTTGCTTTTGCAAAGCAAAAGATCGAGCCCCGTGGGCGACTTGTCCTCCATAGCGCGAAGCGCGGCGGAGGAAGGTGGGGTGCTTTTTGGGGAGTCGGGGCAGATTGGCCCGGAAAAAGCGCGTAGGAAATCAGGGAGAGACGCGCGTTTCCGTCGGCGGCGGGCAATCGTCTTCTCCGAAGGGGGCGGCGGGCAGGAACTCCATCCGCGCCGGGAAGAAGTTCAGCTTGAGGTTGCCGGTCCGGCCGTTACGGTTTTTTTCGATGATCCATTCGGCTTCGACGCTTTGGTTGGCGTCGCCGATCTCTTTTTGCTTTTCGCGGTCGCGATGCAGAAAGGTCACGATGTCGGCGTCCTGCTCGATGGTGCCGGATTCACGGAGGTGCGCCAGCTTGGGACGCGCCCCGGCTCCGGCGGTTTTATCGATTTCACGGTTGAGCTGCGCCAGCACCAGCACCGGAACCTTGAGGTCCTTCGCCAGCGCTTTGATGCCGCTGGAGATTTCGGCGACTTCCTGCTGGCGGCTCTCGGAACGGCCGTCGGAACGCATCAGCTGGAGGTAGTCGATGACGATGACTTCGATCCCCTCCTTCATCTGGAGCCGCCGCGCGTTGGCGCGCAGCTCGGCGATGGTAATGCCCGCGGTCGGGTCGATGAAGATTTTCGCCCGCTTCAATTCGCTGACCGCTTTGGTCAGCTTGCCGGTGTCGTTGATGTCGAAGCTCCGGTTCCAGAAGACGGATTCCGGAACCTGCGCCCGGGTGCAGAGGAGGCGCCGGGTGATCTGTTCGGCGGTCATTTCCAGGCTGAAGAAGGCCACCTTCCGCGGATGCCGTTCGTGCAACGCGAGGTTGCTGATCACGTTCAGCGCCAGCGTGGTTTTGCCGATCGAGGGACGCGCCGCCAGGACGAACATTTCACCCTTTTTCAGGCCGCCGGTGTAGTCGTCGAGCTGCTTGAAGCCGGTGGAGAGACCCGCGTCGACCTTGCCGTTCAGAATGTCCATCAACGCGCGGAATTCGGATTCGAGCTGGTCGCGCAACTCGACCACCGAATGGGTCGACTGCTCGTTGCGGACGTTGAAAATATCGGTCTCGATCTCCTCCACCAGTTTCCCGGCTTCGGCATCGGAGTCGTAGCATTTCAGAAGGGAAGCGCTGCAGACGTCGATCATCTGCCGCAGAGTCGCGTATTTCTTGAGGATGAGGCACCAGGCCTCGATGTTGACCGTCGTGGAGATGGAACCCTCCAGCTCGGCCAGGAACAATTCGCCGCCGATGGCGTCGAGTTTGCCTATCGTCTTGAGGCGGTGGGCCACGGTGACCAGGTCGACCTTGGTGCTGTGATCGCCGTACAGGTCGAGCATGGTCTGGAAAATCTCACGGTGTACATGAGAATAGAACACTTCCGGTTTACGGAAGTGTTCCAGCACCATATTGACGCATTCATCCGGCTCGCGGAGCATGGCCGCCAAAACGGCCCGCTCCACGTTCGGATCGTGCGGCTGCGCCCGGTCGGGCAACATGCCCGCCGGACGCGGAGCCGCCGGCTTTCGGATCTCTTCCATCCGGCGTCAGCCCCGGACGACCCAGACCTTGATCGGGGTCGTGACCGCGTTGTGGAGTTTCACTTCCACTTCAAAGCTGCCCAGCGTCTTGATCGCCGGTTCAACCTTGATCCGGCTGTGCTCGATCTGGAAGCCCTGCGCGGCGAGGCAATCGGCGATCATGCGCGAAGTGACCGAGCCGAAGAGCTGGTCGTCTTCCGTCGCCTGCATCGCGATCGACAGTTCGACCGCCGCCAGCTTGGCGCCCAGCGCCTTGGCGTCGACCAATTCTTTTTCGCGCCGGGCGGCGATCGCCACCTTGCGCGATTCAACCAGCCGCAGGACCCCGGGGGTCGCTTTGGCCGCCAGTTTGCGCGGAATCAGATAGTTCCGGGCAAAACCGGGGGAAACCTGGACGGTGTCGCCGGCCAGGCCGAGCTTCTCGACGTCGTCGAGGAGGATCAAACTTACGTTAGCCATTTCTCTACTCCCTCTCGTGTATGCTTAGTAAACCAGAGCCACGATGCGGGCGCGCTTGACGGCGACGGAGAGCATCTTCTGGTGATCCAGACAGGTTCCGGTGATCCGGCGGGGCATGATTTTGCCCTTTTCGGTCTGGAACTTCATCAGGGTTTCGGCATCCTTGAAATCGATGTACCGGACCTTCGCTTCGCAGAAGCGGCAGATCTTCGGTTTGGCGGCCGACTTGCGGCGGCCCTGCTTTTTGGCGCCTTGCTGCATGATACTATATCCTTTCGTTGTGTTCTATAATGCTCTAGAAGGGAATGTCGTCTTCTTCTTCGGTGTGGAACGAACCGCCTTCCGGCGGCAAGGGAGGCATCTCGCGCTGGGGCGGCGGCGCTCCGCCTTCCCGACGCGGCATACCACCGCCCTGCTGCTGCGGCGGCTGGTTCTGCTGGTAGCGGGGCATCTGCTGCGGACGGCTGCTGTTGTAACCGCCGCCCTGCTGCTGGTAGCCGCCCGACTGCTGGCCGTACGATTGACGGGGAGCGCCGCTGAACGTGGGTTCGCCCGACTCCTCGTAACCGCCGCCCTGCTGCTGGTAGCCGCCACCCTGTTCACCGCCGCCGCGACGGCTCATGAACTGGACCTGTTCGGCGACCACGCGCAGCCGGGAGCGCTTGCCCCCGCCGTTGCGGTCTTCCCACTGGTCGTACTGGAGCCGGCCGGTCACCAGGACCTGCGAGCCCTTTTCGAGGTACTGCTTGCAGTTCTCCGCCGCCTTACCCCAGACCACGATGTCGACGAAACAGGTTTCCTCGGATTCGCCGGAAGTGGTCATGAAACGGCGGTTGACCGCCAGTCCGAGTTCGCAGACCGTCTGTCCGCTCGGCAGCGAACGCAGATCCGGGTCGCGGGTCAGGTTGCCCAGCAGAAATACTTTATTCAACGATGCCATGACTCAGTCTCCCTGTTTTACGGTGAAACCCCGGGTGAATACCCTCACTCCAGATTGAGCGAAATCGGACCGGCCGGAGCGTTCTCGGGACGGTCGTAGATCAGAATCATGTTCCGCAGCACGCGCTCGTCGAGCTTGTAGCGTTCCTTGATCTCGATGACCTTGAGGGCCGAGAGTTCGAAGACGAAGTCGAAGTAGATCCCCGCCTTGCGCTTTTCGATCTCGTAGGTGAACTGACGGCGGCCCATCGGCGTCGTCGACGTCATGGTGCCGCCGAGCTTGCCGACCAACTCGGCGAACTCCGCGCTGAAGGCCGCGCCTTCGTCATCCGTCTTGCGGATGTCCAGAATGAATACCGCTTCGTATTTTTTCAAAATAAACCTCTTTTGGCTTTGGAGCGGCTATTGCCTCTCCCCGTTTTCGTTTGCTTCACTTGTCTCGGCGGGGGGCGTCCAGGCGTTGAACTTGTTCATCGCCCGGGCCATTCCGCCCGCCAACACCGCCCGCGCGGCTTCCACCGCCGCCTGGAGCGACAACTCAAAGACCCTGCCGTCCTCCCCGGAAAATCCGGAAAGCACGTAATCGACTGTCCCGCCCGGCTTCGGCCGGCCGATGCCGATCCGCAGCCGCATGAAGGCGGCGCTGCCCAGTTCGGCGATGATCGACTTCAGGCCGTTGTGCCCGCCGTCGGAACCGCCCTGGCGCAGCCGGAGTTTGCCGACCGGCAGATCGAGATCGTCCGAAACGATCAGGATCTCCTCCGGTTCCAGCTTCAGCCGCCGGGCCAAAAGCCCCACGGCCTCGCCGCTCAGGTTCATATAGGTCAACGGCTTCTGCAAGAGAAGCGGTTTCCCTTTCCAGGAACCGGCATACACCTGGCTCCCGGCCGTGTGCCGCTCTTCGAACCGCCCCGCGGGAAATCCCGCGAGCAGCCGGTCGACCACCATGAATCCGGCGTTATGCCGCGTACCGGCATATTCCGGGCCCGGATTCCCCAGGCCGACGATCAGGCTGCAGCGATTCTCCATCATCGGCGGAACGGTTATTCCTTGTCTTTCTTTTCCTTGATCGCGACCGGCTCGGTGGCGGCGGCCTCGGCGGGCTCGGCTTCAACCTTCGGACGGACCACGTGGAAGACGATCGCGTCGGCCGAAACATTCGCCCGGACGCCGGCGGGCAGCGTCAGATCCTTGACCAGCAGCGTGCCGCCAAGCTCGAGGGCGCTGACGTCGACGGTGAGGTTCTCGGGAATCGAATCCGCATGGCAGACGATTTCGAGGTTGTGCAGCTCCTGCTCCAGGATGCCGCCGCGGTTGACGCCCACCGCCGTGCCGGCCACGTGGATCGGAACCGCCGTGTGCACGTCGTCGGTCAGCGAAACTTCCTGGAAGTCGATGTGGACGAAGCTGTTCTTGAGATAGTTGAACTGGACTTCCTTCACCAGCGCCGGAATCTGCCGGGCGCCGGTATCCAGCGTCACCATGTGGACGTCATGAGCGGAGAGAACCTGCCACTCGGTGACATCGACGAAACAGGTCATGTTCTCCTTGCCCTTGCCGTAGACGGCCGCCGGGATCTGCCCGGCCTTGCGGGCGCGGCGGGAAGCGTTCTTACCGAACTCTTTGCGCTCCTTGACCGCAAGTACGTGTTTTGCTTTGTTCATGGAACCCCTTTCTATTGGTACCTTTTTGGGAAATCAATGATTTATGTAAAAAAGAGACGATACCGATTTGGCTTCGTGGATCCGGCGGATCGCTTCGCCGAGCAACGGCGCGACGCTGACCACCTTGATCCGCCCGCCGAGCGTGTCCACAATCGGAACCGCATCGGTCGTTACGATCTGTTCGATTTCCGGCGTAGCCAGAATTTTCGCCTTGCCCGCTTCGGCGAGGAGGCAGTGCGACACCGCGCAATACACCTTGGCCGCGCCGTGCGCCTTCAGAATTTTCGCCGCCGCGCAGAGCGTCCCCGCCGTACTGGTGAGGTCGTCGGTGATGACGCAGACGCGGTCCTTGACGTCGCCCACCAGGTGGCTCGAAGCCACCGTCGTCGCGTTGATGCGCCGCTTGGTGACCACCGCGAAGCCGGCCTCCAGCATGTCGCCGTAGTACATGGCCATTTTGGTGCTGCCCGAGTCGGGAGCCACCACCACGCCGTTGTCGCCGACCAGCTTCTTGAGGTAGGGGACCAGAACCGGACGGGCGTACAGATGATCCACCGGAATATCGAAGAAGCCCTGGATCTGCTGGGCGTGAAGGTCCATGGTGATGACGCGGTCGGCGCCCGCCACGGTGAGGAGGTTGGCCACCAGCTTGGCGGTGATGGGAACACGGGGTTTATCTTTGCGGTCCTGCCGGGCATAGCCGAAGTAGGGAAGCACCGCGGTGATCCGCGCGGCGCTGGCGCGCCGGGCCGCGTCGATCATGATGAGGAGCTCCATTAGATTATCGTTCGGCGGCTTGCAGGTCGGCTGGATCAGGAACGCATCGGCACGGCGCACGTTCTCTTCGAATTGCACGAAGATCTCGCCATCCGGGAAATGCGTGATGTGAACCTTGCCCAGGTTTACGCCGAGGTAGTTCGCGATCTGCTGCGAAAGCTCCGGATGCGCGCTGCCGGAGTACACACAGATATGTTTTGCCTCTTCCATTTGGACTTTCCGTTTTTTTCAGTATGAAAAGGAAGCCGCACCGGAAAAGACGCACCAGGCCGGAAACGACGAAGGAAACACCTTCACCGAACTCCACCCCGGACGAAACCTCGCGGTGAGACAGCCGAACCGGCCATCCTTTCAATCCCGAAGGATTAAGGTTCCAAAACATACGGGTTGATAGAAACAACTCTTTTACAATACCCCCCTTACCACTCTTTTTCAAGTCGCCCTCCCGCATTTTCCCCAAAAATTCTTCTACCTGATGTGGCTTAACTACGGTTCTCTCTGGAGGCAGCCTGCCTCCAGACCACCGCGGCGGGCTCCGCCCTGCACCCGCAAGGGCTACCGCCCTTGACCCCGGTTACTGGGGGAACCTCCAAACGGCCTCAGTCGGCCACTCTCCCCGCTTTTTTGCGGGGAGAGGGCAAGCGACTG
>JAVBRV010000246.1:0-3603 GCA_031547585.1 Victivallaceae bacterium | reverse complement strand
TAGCAATACAGATAGTTGCTGATGGCCGGGAAGTCGTGTACCGGTTTCAGATTGCCGTGCTTTTTCCAGGGCCAATATAGGGTCCAGTTATAGTGCGGGTTTCTGATTTCATTCAGGGCCAGCTGCTTCAATTTCTCATATTGGCCATAGAAGGCAAGATCTTGCTGCTGCGTTTTTTTATCGAAGAGTTCGAAGTCGTCAAGTTTCAGGTTGTCAATGCGTAAGGCGAAACGGCGGATCAGCCTCGCGCTGGAGTCGGATGAGGAAAAGCGGGTCCCGGCGAGAATATCGGCGCTGGCGGTCAACTTGCGCAGATAGGTGGAGATGCCGACCACTTCGAACAGTTCATTCAACACCGGTCCTCCGGAATTGCCGGGTACGATATCGGCGTCGATTTCAATTTCATCCGGGCCGATGCCTTTCAGTTTGCCGCTCGACTTGACGATGACGTGTTCGCCGAGGCTGTCCCCGTAGGCGTGGACCGGCGAATCCATTTTCATGCTTGCCGTATTGGGGCAGATACTGAGCAGCGGCAGATCATCGGGGATGGATTTGACTTCGAGGATGGCGAGATCGCGCAGTTTGCCGATCAGGGCCGCCTGGACTTCAAACTGTTCCCGGTTGCCGTTGACGACTTTGGGGTCTTTCATCAAGGCAAATACGTGGGCATTGGTCAGGATGACCGGTTTCCCCCATAGCTTCACCAGAAAACCGCTGCCCCGGGCACCGGAATCCCCGATCAGGATCAAGGCCCGGTTGAGGTTGCCCTCCTCGAGGGGAGGGCGTTGATCCAGTTCCGGCTCCGCATTCAGAGCCTCTTTCAGCATGGCGAGAAAGGCCTGTGCGGCTTCTTTGGATTGTGCCGCCGGCGGAGCGGCGGCGGCCTGAACGGCGAGCAGCGTGAGAAGCAGCAGAGCTTGAACGGTCTTTCGCATGGCGGTTGCTTCCTCTGGTATTGGTTATTGCAAAATATGAATCGAATATTTTAATTCCGCCGCCCGCTGCCCTTGCAGCTTGGACACGCGACTTTTTGTTCGCTGGAGGTGATTGCCGGCGTGCCGGAGGTACGGCGGCGGCTGACGGGACTCTTCCAGATCTGCCCGGAACCGCCGCACCGGGTACAGTATTGAACGGTGCTTCTGCCTTCCGTCTGGGCGCTTCCCGCTTTGGCTTCCACGTGATCCGGACAGAGTTGACCACCCGGCAGGCGTCCGCTCGCCTCGCACCCCCAGGTGCAGAGGGTTGCGGCATCCGGTTTGGCGGCGCCTTGCTGCGCCCGAATGGAAAGAGCGTCCGCGTAGTCTTTCTCCAACCCTTTCAGGAAGCGTCTGGCGGCATCGACGTTCGGGGCCGCGTAGTTTTCAAGGATCGCCAGTTTCATGATTTCAATGGCGTTTTTGTAGGTTTTGGCGCCTTTGGCCTCGTCCATCTTCACCAGAAGATTGTTGCTGAGGACGGTCGGATAAATGGTTCGGAACCAGGCTTCGGCTCGGGCGACCTCTTCTTCTCCCGACTTTCTCACCTGGAGGACCAGAATGGTGGCACTGGTCGCGTCCATCCACTGCAAGCGCTTGCGGTCGTTGAAGTTGCCGGCTGAGCCCATCTCTTCGGCGAAGGCGGGGAGCAATTGCTGCAATTCCGGAAGCGGCAGGTCGCGGTACATCCCGATCAGTTTTTTGTCGGAATCGAATTCGAAAAACAGCGTCGTCCCTTGATAACTGCCGGTGAAGAGAGTGCTTTTCCCCTCGACGGGGAGAAAGTTGTCGATTTTTTCGGCACAGGCTTCCGGAGAACTTTTCCAGGGGAAAGGGAAACGCTCCGCCGGATGCAGAAATGACCGGATCTGCCTCCGTTCCCCGGCGAGGCGCCTGTCTTCGGCGCGCTGCTGCTCGGTGGCGCGGCGCTTCTCTTCGGCGAGACGCTTCTCTTCCGCCAGACGCTTTTCCTGGGCGAGACGCTTCTCTTCGGCGAGACGTTTTTCTTCGGTCAGGCGCTTGGTCTCGGCGGTTTTCTGCATATGGTAGTAACCGCTCCCCGCGGCAGCCGCGGCAAGGGCCAATACGCCGAGGATGGAGAAAATGAGAAGTTTCGTTTTCTTCTTTTTACCGGCGGGAGAGGGAGGCGTCGGTGGGACCGCTTTCACGGGCGGCGCAATTCGCAGCGTGTTCTGACACTCCGGACACGCCATTTCCCGGCCGATCAACTCATCCTGTATGTTCAGCTCCGCATGGCAGTGGGAGCATTTGAAACGGAATGCCATTCGTTCTCTCCTCTATGTTTGGCAAAAAAGAAGGCTACCCTGAAAGTCCCTTCTTTAGCCCGTATATTACATGAAGCCGGTCGCGCCTTGAGCAATCTTTTGAGCTCATCAAGCCACAAAATCCTCGTCGATAACTCTGTTATCGCCTGTGGTTTTGCGACTTGCTGATTCTAAAAATCTTTGCTCAAGTCATCGATCGTTTTATGCAACATACGGGTTAGTCTGCCGCGACGAGGCGAAAAGCATCATCAGAGTGTGTTTGACGGCACACTGATACGATACGCTTCTCCGCCAGACGTTGTTGTGAATGTGGTAGTTCAGATGGGACGTCTATATTCAGTTTTAAAATATGTCTTATTTTTTCGGTTATCCATTCCCTTTCCATCCGGGATATTGCCCCCTAATGTACTTCAGGAATTTACCGAATGCAAATAAAACCGATAGTAACGTTTCTCTTTTTTCAGCTCCTTTCATCATGAAGTAATACACCGTGAAATGAGGCGTTCTTGCATTGGAATCGAAAAAAATGAAAATAAAAAACCGACGACGCCGCTTTCATCGGCTGCCGTCGGTTTTATCCGAATTTATTTTCAAGTATTGAGCTCGTGAGTTCCCGGGGGGAGCCGCCGGAGACCGGTCGCGGTTTCCAGCTCCGCCTCGGCTCCCGGGGGAACCAGCAGCTTCAGGGATTCGGGCCGCCAGGCGAGGGCGATGTCGCCGTGCGGCGTCGGCACCACCGCTTCCAGATGGGTCAAGGAGCCCGGGCGCGGCGCCACCCGGAAGCGGGCGTAACCCGGCTCCAACGGCTGGATTCCGGCCAGATGCCCCGGCAGCAGCGCCAGGGGAGCGGCGGTCCAGCCGTGGCACCAGCTGCCGAAGCCGTGGTCAAAAACGCCGGTCGACGAGTCGACCGGAACTTTCCGGGTCATGCCCAACCCTTCCGGCAGGGTATCCATGCCGAAACCGGTCACCCGGCCCCAGTGCTCCCGAAGCATGGCTTCGGCCGCTTCCGGCTTTCCTTCGCGGTAGAGGCGGTCCACCCAGACGAAGCCGTCGATGGCGCGGGTAATCTCCCCCGGAACCGGATCGGGCAGCGTTCTTAAGCTCGCCTCCGTTTTAGAGGCAAGTTCCTGATAATGAGTTTCTTTTGCGGTCTCGCCGGCCAGGCGGCAGACCAGGGCGGCGGTCTCCAGTGACTCGTGGTAGAGGCGGTTGAAGAAGGGGTCCTTGCCGGTGGCGCTGCTCAGGATCACCATCCAGAGGGGATAGGGGTTAGCCGGGACTTCGATCAAGCCGTCCGGGCCCGCCTTGGCCGCGAGATAGTCGGTCGCGGCGAGGATATG
>JAVBRV010000197.1:0-3129 GCA_031547585.1 Victivallaceae bacterium | reverse complement strand
AAACCGAGGGCGCGATTTCACCCTGAAGACCATAAAACGAGAACGGCGCTCTGAGGACAGAGCGCCCTACCCTCGCCGTCTTTGCAGAAATTACAGCTTGGCCTCTTCCTTTTCGACCGCCGGATCGGGCTGGAAAGTGGGGATGGTCTTGATCATCCGGATCACCTGGACCGCCGAAATCAGCCGCGTGCATTCGAAGTGGCGCGGCGTGTTCTTATGCCGCGGGCACCAGAGGAAGTCGTAGTGATCGAAATCCACCCGCATGTCGTTCCAGCAGCTGTGGCAGGTGTGGTAATTGATGACCCGGTAGGGCGTGGCGAACTCGTTGGTCGGGTGGGTGAAGCCGGAAATCATCAGCACCGGGACGTTGCACCCCCAGGCCACCCAGCTGAGCCCGCTGGAGAGGCCGATGAAGCAATCAGCGTCCTTGATGAGGTCGACCCGCTCCTGAAGCGGCAGCTTCCCGGTGAAATCCTCCGCGCCGTAGGGGAGATGATTGAAGTTGATGCCGGTTCCGTAGACCGGGTCGCGGTCGATGCAGAGCACCCGGTAGCCGTGCCGCTTGAGGTATTGGATCACCTCGCGCCAGCCGTGGGGATTGTTCCAGTACTTCGCCTGGCTGGAGCTCTGGGCGGCGATGCAGACGTATTTCTCCTTGATCCGGCGCGGGGCCGAGAGGTTGAAACGCGGGGGGACGTCCGAGGGGTCGACGCCGAGGATGTACCCCGCCGTCCGGTGCAAACCGATGTAGCGGAAGTCGATCGGCTGATTATCCACATTGCCCCGGAAAAAGAGCCCCATGAAGTAGCAGGCGTAGGGCTTGTACTTCGCGGTATCCTCCGCCGGAATAAAGGTGATTTCCGGATACTGCTTCTCCACCAGCTCCGAAATCCACGGCTGCATCACGCAGAGCACCTTGCAGCGGTGCTTTTGGGCGAAGCGCTCGACGTAGCTGAACCAGCCGATCGAGTCGCCGATGGTCCCCACGGGGAGCTGAATCATCACCTCTTTCCCCCCGGCGTCGTAGTCGTGGGTGAAAATCGCCTGCGTCTCCCCCTTGCGGAAGATTTCGAGACGAAAGCGGATGAAGAACTTCTTGATGCTGGTCACGTACGCCCCGGGACCCGCGTCGGCGCTGTACAGCACAATGCCGGTCTCGATGTCGGAGAACTGCACCCGGTACTCTTTCTTTCCCTGCGGAATCAGCACCCGGATGCCGTCGTTGAAGTCAAAACGGATCCCTTCAACCGCTTCCAGTGTCGGCACTTCCGGAATCTTACCATAGATCAGTCCCTGCGGCGGCTGCTCCTCCTTGGCCGGAACCGTCTCCGGCGGCGGCGCTTCCTGAACCGGAACCGGCGTCAAACCCGATACGGAAGGCGCCGGCGGCGACGCCACTGAAAATGAAAAGGCGGAATTGACCGCACTGCCGGGAGCCATCGCGGCCGGCTCCCCCTTCAGCCCATTGACTGAAAACTCCTGATTGCTCATCTCATCCCCCTCGATTGCCAAACGAGGCAACTCCCGAAAAGTTCCGGAAATCGCCTCGTTTCTGCAATTATTGATAAATATTTACTTGATACCGGCTTTGCCGTTGCCCAGCATCGGCAGTTCGATATTCTGCTTCTGTTCGAAATTCAGGTATTGCACCGTCGCCAGGGCAGTCGTGAAAACCACCCCGAGGAGAGTCAGCACCGCCACGATCAGATAGAGGAGACTGGGGCGGGGAGCCGATCCGTCGAACTCGACGGGAGCCTTCACCTTCTTCTCTTTCTTTTTCTTCTTGCCGTCGGCGGCTTCTTCCGCCGCCGGTGCCTCTTCCTCCGTCACCGGAGCCGCTGCGGGAGCGGCGGCCGGAACGCCGAACTTCGGCGGTTCCTTCTTGGCCGCGGGCGGCACGCCCGGACGCGCCAGCTGCGGCGGCGTCAATTTCGGGGGGGTCAGCTTCACCGTGGCCTTCTCGTCGACCAAGTCGGCCGAATCCATCTCCATCGTGGTCTTGACGTCGCTCTCCTTCACCAGGTTGGCGGCGGGCATCTCTACCGTGGTCTTCGGGGGAATAATCCCCTGCGGAGCCCCCGGACGCACCGGGCGCTGAAGCTTCATGGTCTGGTCATCCTGCGCCTCGACCTTCATGCCGGCCGGAGTGACCGCCGAAGGACGCAACGACACCGTCTTGCGGGTCTGCGTATCATCGCCGTCAGCGGCAGGCGCAGCCGGGGCCGGTTCCGCAGGGGCAGCAGCCGGAGCCGCGGCAGGAGCGGGAGCAACGGGCGCCGCCGGAGCAGCCGGGGCCACAGGGGCCGGAGCCACGGCGGCAGGAGGAGCCGCGGGAGCCGCCGGACGCGGCATCGCACCGGCGGGCGACGGAGTAATCGACGGGCGCAAGAGCACCGTCTTGCGGGTCTGCGTATTCTCGGTATCGGCCGCCGGCAGCACCACGGTCTTCTTGGAGGCGTCGGTCTCGGCGTCGGCGGCCGGAGCCGCGGTCGGAGTCACTTGCAGTTTGATCGGCACGCTGGCGGTCTGCGTCTGCGGAGCCAAAGGCTTCAGCTTGACCGTCCGGCGGGTTTTGGTGTCTTCCAGAATCTCCAGGTTGCCGGTATCGGTGTCGCGCCCGGCAAGGGGGTCGGCGATCGGCGCGGCATCGGGCATTTTAATGGAGCTCGGCGCTACCGTCGTCGGCTTCAGCCGGACGGTTTTGCGGGTCCGGGTATCTTCCTGGTGCTCCGCCCCGGTCGGAATCCCGGGATCATTTTCCTGATCGGCCATAACATCAACCCTTTCGGCAAAATACAATAAAATCAATTACCTTGCTGCAATTTAAACCCGTTTTCGTCAAATTGCAATCGTTCCCAATGAAATTTCGCGTGAAAATCTCAGCGGGCCGCGATTTTACGGCAAACTTCGCGGGCATTTTCGAGAATTTCCCGTTCTCCTTCGACGCGTCCCCCCTCCATCAGCACGCGCCCGTCGCAGATCACCGTGTCGATCACACTGGAGTCGGCCGAGTAAACCAGGTTCGCCGCGAGGTTGTAGTCGCCCACCATCAACGGATGGTCGAGCCGGACGAGGAGCGCGTCGGCCAGCTTGCCCTCGGCGATCACCCCCGAGTCAATGCCGAAGGCT
>JAVBRV010000210.1:0-8345 GCA_031547585.1 Victivallaceae bacterium | reverse complement strand
CTCGTTTCTCCACGAGGCGACCGGGACCTTGCTGACCGGCGATTCATTGCAGGGGAACGGCACCGAAACGCAGGGCTGCGCGCTCTATATGGATCTCGCGGGCTACCGGAATTCGCTGCGGCGGCTCGAGAAGGAACCCATCCGGCGGATCGTCACTGGCCACCCCTACCTGCCGTGGGGGGAGCATGTGCTCGAAAAGAGTGCTCTTGACGAGTGCCTGGCCCTGACCGACCGCTATGCGGCGATTTTAAATGAACTTCGCGCCGCAGGAATGGATTCCCCGGCTGAACTGGCGGCGGGACTTGTCGACCGGTTGGGCAACCGGCGGCCCGACTATCTTTTTTTGCCCCTATACACGGTAACGGAGCATCTGAAATGAATCTATCCAACTCGGTCCGAATTCTCGACGCGGTACGCAAGGACTCTCCTTCCCGGAAGGAGTTGGCCGAGGCGACCGGCATCCCGTGGGGGAGCATGTGCAACGCGGTCAACGCTCTCCTGGAACGCGGCCTCCTGGTGGAGATCCGGCGCAAGGCTTCCTCGCCGGGGCGCCCCTCGGTGCCGCTCTCGATCAATGCCGACGCCGGGTTCCTGGCGGGGGTGGATATCGGTGCGTCGAAAACCCGCATCCTCTTTACCGATTTGAACTTCCGCATTCTGTTTCAGCGGAGCGTGGAGACCGAGCGCTACAGCACGGAAGAACGTTTTTTTGCGTGGTGCGGCGGTCTCTTTGAAGCTGCTCTCACTGACGCCGGGATTCCGCGCGAACGGATTATCGGCACCGGCCTCTCGGTGTCGGGCAACGTGGATCCCGAGGCGGGCATTATTGCTTCAGGCGGAAACTGGGGCTTGAAGCAGGGGGCCGCGCTGCCGGTGGCGGAGCTGGCGCATCGCTTCGGCACGCCGGTCTACGCCATCACCACGCTGGCGGCGATGGTGTACGGCGAGTACCGTTTCGGCCGCCGCGCCGGCTGCGCCGACCTGGTGGGAATCGGGCTCGGGGTGGGGGTGGGGTCCGGGGTGATCTCCCAGCATCAGCTGCTGGTGAGCCTGCCGGGACGGACGGTGGGGTATATCGGCCACCTCCTGATTCCGGGGAATCTCTATCCTTGCAACTGCGGTTTTACCGGCTGCCTCGAGGCCTATTCCGGCGGGGAAGCGCTGGGACGGGTGGCCCGGAGGGAGCTGCCGGGGAGGCCGGAGCTCCATACGGCGGCGGCGCTCGACCGCGCCGCCGCGGCGGGAGATGCGGAGGCAGAGCGGCTGCTTCGGGTCGCCGCCCGGAACAACGCGGCGGGGATCGCTTCGATGATCCAGCTCTATTCGCCGGAGGCGCTGATCTTCTCGGGCCGCCAGAGCCGCCCGGAGGGGTTCTTGTATAACGCCACCTTGGAGGAGCTGAACCGCTACCTCCCCGCGGAGCGGCGGAATTGTTTTATCGACATTTCGATTCTGGGCGATTGGCTGTCCGCGCGGGGCGCGGCGCGACTCGCTTTTGAACGATTTATCTGACATTATATCAACGGTGATAAAAGGAGTTTCGTTATGTCGGTTGCCGGTAAGCGGGTTTTGATTACGGGTTCTTCGCATGGCATCGGGGCGGCGACGGCGCTGGCGTTTGCGCGCGAGGGGTGCAAGGTGGGGGTCAACTACTGCAAGAACCCAGAGGGGGCCGAAGAGGTGGCCCGGAAGGTGCGTGAACTGGGGGGCGAGGCGGAGATCTACGGGGCGGATGTCGGCAATGCCGCCGCCTGCGAAGAGATGGTGAGGGCGTTTATCGCGCGTTTCGGCGGCATCGACGTTCTCATCAACAACGCCGGTGGTGCGCTGAAGATTCCGGAGGGCGGATTTATCGATATGCCGCTCGACTACTGGCAGCAGCAGATCGATTTGAACTTGAATTCCGCCGCCTATACGTCGCGGATTGCGCTCCGCGACATGATCGACCGCAAGGAGCGGGGGAAGATCATCAACGTGAGTTCGATTCACAGTCTGGTGACCTGGGTGAAGCGGAAGCTCCTGCCGTATTCTCCGGCGAAGGCGGGGCTCAATATGTTTACGAAGACCCTGGCGGTGGAGATGGGGCGGTATGGAATCAACGTCAACTGTATTGCGCCGGGGTTCATCATGACCAAGCTGTCGGCGCGGTACAGTGATGCAGATATGAATGCATTCCTGCGCAAGATTCCGTTGGGGTGTCTGGGCAGTGTCGACGATATTACGCCGATGATGTTGTTTCTGGCGGACGATGAGAAGTCGCGGTTTATTACCGGGCAGACCTTTGTGATCGATGGCGGGCAATCCATCGACGGCGTCATCGACGCGATGCTCGAGTAATAAAAAAAGTTTTAAATTTAAAAAAATAGACCGCGAAGCGGTCGTGCGCACCCGGCCGAGCCGGGACGCAGTCCAGCGCGCGGACAGCGCTGGTCGCTTGTCGAAAAAATTTTCGACAAGCGAAACGCGGCTCATCAGGCAGTACCGACCGGCGGAGCGCTGCCGATAAAAGACGGCGAAGCCAGTCTTTTATCGAGCCGCAGCGCGCGGAGCCGCAGCCGGGAACCGTGAGCATTACCCAGCCAGATACCCTCTCGCCCATCCGGGCGGCGGGTTTTAGATTTGCAACCCACAGAAGGAAAACAAAAATGTTGACAGCCATGATTCGCTACCGTGACGGCCGTACTGAAGAACGGTCGGTTTCGCAGGACGGCAACCGCTTTTTCATCCGGAAGGAGGAGCTTCCGGCGGGAATCGAGGAGGTCGATTTCCTGCCCGACTACTTCCGGGCGAAGGCGGGGGACCGGGGCTTCTACCTGATGGCCAGCGTGGAGAATAACGGCCACGCGGGGCTGATCCGCTTCAAGGAGCGGGGGGATGAGTCGGCGCTGTTCCGCAACAACGATATGCCGCTCTACGGGGCGAACATCAACGGCCGCGCCGAGATGATGGTGGTCACGGGGATGGCGCTGGAATACGGCCTCTATGCCGAAACCAAAGGCGGAGAATACCGCCTCTACCCGCGCTTCCTCCTCGAAGGGGATGCGCCGTATGAGGACCTCTCGATGCTGCGCTTCGAGTTCCCGGATGACGCGGATTACGCCGATTTCGCCCGGCGCTATCGGCAGTACCAGCTGGACCGGGGGGCCTGTACCACCTTGCGCGAACGGATGAAGACGTTCCCGGTGGTCGGCGAGAGCGCGGCGGCGCCGATGATCCGCGTCCGCATGGCGTGGAAGCCGGTTCCCTCGCCGGTTCTCGACCAGACCGAGGAGAATGAGCCGCCGATCCACGTCGCCGTCACCTTCGACCGGATGCTGGACATCCTGGAGGAATTCCACAAGGACGGCATCAAGGAGGCGGAGTTCTGCCTCGTCGGCTGGAACAAATCCGGCCACGACGGCCGCTTCCCCGACCTCTTCCCCGTCGAACCCCTGCTGGGCGGCGAGGAAGGCTTGAAGAAAGTCATCGCCAAAGCCCGTGAATACGGCTATCTCATCAGCTGCCACACCAACGTGCTCGACGCCTACACCATCGCCAAGCGCTTCGACCTCGAGGCCGACGGGCTTCGGAACCGCGACGGTTCGCTGAAATACGTCGGCGACTGGGGCGGCGGCCGCGCCTACCGCTACTGCCCGAAGGTGGCGCACGAGAAGATCGTGGTCGAGGACATGGACGACCTCGCCCGGCTCGGCTTCCGGGGGACGCACTACTTCGACGTGATGAGCATCGTCACGCCCGACCCCTGCTTCAGCCCGGAACACCGCCTCAACCGGAAGCAGGCCGGAGAGTGGCGCGGCAAGAGTCTCGCCCTCTCCCGCGAGAAGATCGGCGCGTCGAGCTCCGAGGGGTCGTGGGACTTCTGCATCGGCGACCTCGACTACGTCCTCTACACCGTCTTCTGGCGGGTCCCCAAGGACGCGCCGCCCTTCTGGGATGAAGTCGTTCCCTTCTGGCATATCGTCTACCACGGCATCATCCTTTACAACACCTGCTGCGACACGGTCAACACCGCGATCAAGGCGGACCGGAGCCTGTCGCTCTTGAACTTCGCCTGGGGCGGGCGTCCTCTCGCCTACTTCCACGCGAAGTTCCGCACCACCGGCCTCAACTGGATGGGTGTCGAGGACCTCCGCTGCACCACCGATGAGCAGCTGAAGTCCGGCGTGGCCGCCGTCAAGCGCGAATATGACGCCTGGTGCGAGATCCGCGACCTTCAGTTCGAATTTATGGAGGAGCTCACCGAAGTCGCTCCCGGACTCACCATTACCCGTTTCGGGAACGGCGCGAAGCTGCTCGTCAACGCCACCGCTGAAGCGGCGGCGGTTTCCGGCGAAACGCTGGCTCCCTACTCCTTCAAGGTTATCGGGAGGAAGTGATTATGGCCTGCAACGAACGGAGTCAATCCCCCTACGGCGTCGCCCGCGAATGCCGCCGCGGCCTGGTGCGCGGCATGGGCTACACCGAGGAGGAGTTCAACCGGCCGATCGTCGCCGTGGTGAACTCCTGGAACGAATACAACCCCGGGCACGTCCACTTGCGCGGCCTCGCCGAACGGGTGAAGCAGGGCATCCGCGAAGCGGGCGGGCTCCCCTTCGAGGTGATGACCTCCGGCATCTGCGACGGCATGGTGCTGAAGGATCCGCGCTATATCGAGCTGCCCAGCCGCAACCATATCGCCGACGAGGTCGAACTGATCGTCGAAAGCAACCGCTTCGACGCGATGGTCCTCCTCTCCACCTGCGATTCGATCGTGCCGGGCCATCTGATGGCGGCGGCGCGGCTCGATATTCCGGCCCTCGTCGTGACGGGCGGCTATATGCCCATGCCCTTCTTCCGGGGGAAGCGGGTCAACTACATCGACCTCACCGACAACGTCGGCAAGGCGATGAGCAAGGAATACGACCGCGGCCTCGCCGAGGCCGAAGTCGCCGCCATGTACGGCCCCTGCGGAGCCTGCGGCGTGATGACCACCGCCAACAGCATGTGCCTCGCCGCCGAAGCGATGGGGATGAGCCTGCCCGGCAACGGCTGCCTCGCGGCCACCGGCTCGGAGCTCTACGCCACCGCCTACCGGGCGGGGAAACAGATCATGGCCCTCCTCGAACAGGGAATCTCCGCCCGGAAGATCATCACCCGCGAAGGCATCGAAAACGCCATCGCCGCCACCATGGCCACGGCCGGTTCGACCAACCTCTTCATGCACCTCCCCGCCATCGCCACCGAGGCGGGGCTGGAGGGGCGTTGGTGGGCCTCCTTCGACCGGGCCTCGCGCGAGGTGCCGCAGATCGTCGGCGCTTCGCCGAGCGGCCCCTGGCACCTCGAAGAGGTGGACCGGGCGGGCGGCTCGCGGGGCGTTTTAAAATCGCTGCTGCCGAAGCTCCACGGCTCCGCCCTCACCGTCACCGGGAAGACCCTCGCCGAAAACCTCGAAGGCGCGGTCATCTATGACGCGGAGGTGATTCGGCCCCTCGACCGGCCGGTGGCGGGGGAGGGGGCGCTCTACGTCCTCTACGGCTCCCTCGCGCCCGACGGGGCGATCATCAAGGCGGGCGCGGTGGAGAGCTCCATGCGCCAGTTCGCAGGCCCTGCGCGCTGCTTCGACAGCCTTGAAGCGGCGCTTCAGGCGCTGAACGAGGGGAGGGTCAGAAAAGGCGACGTGGCGGTGCTGCGTTACCTCGGCCCCAAGGCCGCTTTTGGGACCACGGCTTACGTCTTCCAGAAAGAGCTGAAGGGGCGCGGACTCGCCGACGACGTCGCCATCGTCACCGACGGGCGCTTTTCGGGCGGTTCGAGCGGACTTTCGATCGGCTACCTGTCGCCGGAAGCAGCGCTGGGGAGTCCCCTCGGCCTGGTGCGCGACGGTGACCGGGTCGAGATCGACCTCGACGCCCGCCGTCTCGACCTCGCGGTTTCCGAAACGGAACTGACTGAGCGCCGGAAGAGCTGGCATTGGGAGTTCAACGCCACCGGCGTTCCCCCCTTCCTCCGGCTTTTCGCCCGCAACGCCGGTTCACTGGCCAAGGGGGCCGTCTGGGAATGAAGCCGGTTGACCTCCTGATCGTCGGCGGCGGACTCGCCGGGTTGAACGCAGCGGCGGCAGCGGCCGCCGCGGGATGCTCCTTCGTCGTCGCCGACGCGGGGGGAGGGGCCTCCAGCGAAATCATGGGTTTCAGCGCCCCGGTCAATCCGGGGGATTCGCCGGAGCTCTTCTATGAGGATACCCTGCGGGCGGGCGGCGGCAAAAGCGACCCGGCGCTGGTGCGGCTTCTTGCGGATCGGGCTATCCCCGAATTCCGCCGCCTGGAGGCGCTGGGGATCGCCTTCGACCGTACGCCGGAGGGGCATTACGACATGGTGAATGCCCTCGGCAGCACCGTCCCCCGGGTGGTTCACGCGGGGACCTCGACCGGCAAACAGGCGATTGAACTTCTGAAGCAACCGGTTCTCCGGACGCGGGTGGTCAAGCTGCTCCTCTCCGGGGGGCGCATCGCGGGGGCGCTCTTCGAGGACGGCGAAACCATCGCCGCCAAAGCGGTGATTCTCGCGGGCGGCGGCTTCGCCGGCTTGTGGAGCTTCAGCAGCTGGGGCAAGGCGCTGCGCGGCGACGCGCTCCTTCTCGCGCTCGAAGCCGGGGCGGACTTCACCGGACTCGGCGAAGTTCAGTTCGAACCGACGGTCACGGTCCATCCCGAAAAGTGGGCCGGGTTCCCGGTCATTACCACTGTGCTTTCGGAGGGGGCCCGCCTCCGCAACCGGCACGGTGACTCCCTGCTTGCCCCCGGTGAAGCGGTTCCCCGCAAGCGCGAGCTGGCCGAACGGATCTTCGCTGAAATCCGACGCGGCAACGCCCTGCCGCACGGCGGGCTGTGGTACGATTTCTCGGGGGTGGATGAAGAGTTGTTCCGCACGAAGTATCCCGGCTATTACCGCAAGTTTCAGGCGCTGGCGCCGCGCTTCAACGATCTCGGTTTCGAGGTGAAGCCGGGCGCGCACACTACCCTGGGCGGCATTCGCATCGATACAGCGTGCGCCACCCGCATCCCCGGTCTTTTCGCCGCCGGTGAAGCCGTGGGCGGCATCCATGGCCGCGACCGTCTCGGCGGCAACGCCGGGCTGGAGGTCTTCGTCTTCGGCCGGATCGCCGGAGCGAGCGCCGCCCGCTACGCGAAGCGTACGGATTTTGCCCCGCTCTCCTCCGCCCTCCCGCCGCCCCTCGCGCCATACGCCGGGGCTGCCGCCATTCTTGACCGCTATTTACCGGTTGCCCCCGCAAAGGAGGAGCTGGCGGCGGGGCTGGCGGAACTGAAGCGGCTCCCCCGGCACCCCCTTACGCAGCTATTGCAGATGGTTTTCGAAGACCGGTTGCGAAACTAGAAAAACGTTTGGCAACGCGATATCAGGTAGGGCTGCCTGTCCTCAGGCAGCCGTTCTCGCTGCAGGCTCTACCGGGTATGAATTCAAAGCGAAACGTGGTAAGTTCTTCGTGCGCCGGAATAAATCGGGGGCGCGGTTTCAACCTGAAGACCATGCAACGAGAACGGCGCTCTGGGGACAGAGCGCCCTACCATTGAGGTCATCGATTCAAATTTAAGGAAAGGTGAACTGGCTCTGCCGCAGCCGGGCCAGCGTGATGCGGAGCGTCTTCAGCGACGAAAAGTAGGTGTTGATCGCCCGCCGCAGCGTCGGATCCTTGCGGTTCTTGTTGCTGCCGCGCAGACTGTAGCTGTCGCGGTTGTTTACCGTGACCTCCTCCAGCCAGTTTTCGTAGTGGGTGAGGTTGATGTTGGCCAGGGTCGGCGGCGGCGGACGGCTCTCCCCCCGGTTGCTCATGTACCGGCGGTACTCGCGCTCGTATTCGGAGAGGCTGGTCGGCTTGAAATTGGTCTTGAGATCCGCGAAAATCTTATACGACGCGGTCGAGTCGAACACCATCCGCATCTCCGCCAGCTCCCGCTGCACGTTCGGAACGTTGACGACCTCCTCACGCTTCAAGACCGTCTGGATCTCCCGGGCGTCCTTCTCCGCATCCAGGATCATCACCTGGGTCTCCCGGCGGAATTCCCCCGCCGGCTGCTCCGAAACCGCCTGCCAGTAGCGGCGTTCAATGTGGGTGAGCTTCCGGGACAGATCGTCCACCCGATCCGCCGAAGCCGCCAGAGTCAGGGCAAGTAGCCCGAATACACCAAGTATCCGTCGCATCGCCGTCTCCTCCTTACGTTTGCTGGTTTCCCTTTTCCTCGCGACTGCCGGACTTACCCGGCAATTCCCAATGCGATATACGTGCTTACGTCGCGGGAATCAGGAGGGGCCTGACTCCCCTCCTGAAACCACCCCCGCCCTTAGGC
>JAVBRV010000309.1:0-7669 GCA_031547585.1 Victivallaceae bacterium | reverse complement strand
GGCGAAAACCCTTTTCTTCACGTGGAAGAAAAGGGTTTTCGCCCCTCCCCCAAGTCCCGCGACGTCGCGTTTACGCGAAGAGGAGGGGGGTGGTGAGGAGGCCGCAGGGGACGAGTTGGCGTTCCAAATGTTCGTAGGTTTTGAACTGTCCGGGGCCGGTCCAGGCGGGCCACTTCTCGTTGAGGTAGAAAGGGCCGTGGGAGTTGCGGCGGTGTCCGTAGACGGTGATTTCGAGGGTGTTGTCGCCGGGTTTCAGGGATTCCGCGAGGTTGAGGCGGAAGGGGGGCCAGGCGAGGGGTTGTTCTTGACCGCCGTTCACCCGGATGCCGAGGGAGACGCCGCGCCACTCGGGGATTTCGAGGACGAGGGGGCCGTTCCCGGCGTAGGGGAGGGTGGTTTGGTAGGTGACGTTCCCGGCGTAGTTCTGGAGTCCCTGGGGGCACCAGTCGCCGATGGCGAGGGTTTCGGGTTGGGCGGTGATGGTGTTGCCGTGGACGCCGAAGGCGCCGAGGAGGTAGACCATTTCGAGCCCCGGCAGGAGTTCGTGGTAGGTCGACTCGAGGCGAAGGGTGTTCGTGCCTTTCCGGATCATTCCGGCGGGGACTCCCAGCTTTCGCAGGGAGGGGTCGCACCAGAAGCCGCAGTCCTTGTGGGCGAGTTCTTTGCCGTTGAGGGTGATGCGGTAGAGATCCGGGCGTTCGAGGCCGAGGTGGCAGGGGCCGGCGGGAACCGCGTCGCAGTCGAAGGTATATTCGAGGACGAGTTCGAGGGTTTTCGCCGGTTTGGCGCCGTGGCTGACCCAGGGCTGGACCATGGCGCCGCCGCGCGGACGTTTATCCAGCTTGGCGCGGAGGGCGTCGTCGATCTTGATGATGTATTCCGGCTGGGAGAGGGCGCCGCCGTTTGCCGCCCAGGCGGCGTGGTCGAAGACGAGGACGTTGGCTTCGTCGAGGGCGATATTCCAGCGCGCGGGGTTGAAGGGAACCGGACGCTCCGCCTTCACGGGAAGCTGGAGGGGGGCGTTGGCGAGGTTCTCCTTCGCGGCGAAGAAGAGGCGCGAACCGATCGCCGGGAGCGAAGTGGCAAAGCGGTGGCAGCCGTTTTCGAAGGTCGAGGCGACCGGGCGGATGTTGCCGGTTTCGAGCTCGAGTTCGAAGATTTTGTCGCCGGCGTCGGCCTGCCAGGCGATGCGGGTGTCGGGGTATTCCAGCAGCCGTTCGCGGACCAGCGGAACCTTCATGTCGTGCGTTGCCCCGGTGGGACTGGAGGTGTTGCAGACGAAGAGGGTGGAGAGCCCGCCGCCCTGCCGCATGAGGTAGAGGGTGGGGTCGATCTCTTTGCCGTCGGGGGTGGCGATGGAGACGCGGCGGCCGGCTTTTTCCAGCGCGGCGGCGGCGGTTTCGAGGGTGACGGGGGTGAATGCCCGGTAAGCCTCGGCCGGGAGTGATGAGAGGGTGCCGCCAAGATATTCCGGGGCTTTGCCGAGGTAGGCGACCACGCCGCCCGCGCGCCGGAAGGCTTCGAGGAGCTTCAGCGTGGTGGCGCGGATGGTGAGGAGCTCGGGGAGCAGTACCGCTTTATATTCGCCCTGGCCGACGCGGAGAAGCTTGCCGTCGAGGGAAGCGTGACGGCTCATCAGCTCTTCGTCGCCGTAGTCGAAGTCGAGATTGGCTTTGAGGAGGGCGTTGCGTGGGTCGGTGAGGCGGCGGTTCCGGCGATTCTTCTCTTCTTCGGGGAGGGTGACGACCTGGGGGTCGCCCCACTTGATTTCGACGTGGGAGGCGAAGGCCGATTCGATGGGGTGGATCACGAGGATATCGCGCACCTCTTCGCCTTGCGAGAGGGCGGCGCCGAGGCGTCCGAAATAGTCTTCGACCACCGGATACTGGCGATACCAGGGGGACTGGCCGGAGATGGCGGCGGGGTAGTCGCGCTTGGCTTCGGCGGCCATCGAGTACCAGTAGAGGTGCTGGCAGCGGTAGTTGATGCCGAGGGCGTACTGCCAGTCGCCCAGCGCCTTATGACCGAGGAAGGGGAAGTCCCAGCCGGTGCAGCCGTAGGTTTCGGTGAGCCGCCGTTCGCGTCCGAACTGGTGGGCGGCGGAGGTGCACTGCTTGGCGGTGTCGTAGACCAGCCAGTGTTCGGTGAGGAGGTCGATGCCGGGGGCCTGCATGAATTCGTAGTGGCGCATGGCGGAGCCGACGACGTTGATCTGGCCGGAGAGTTCGTCTTCGCAGAGCATGTGCCCGGTGGATTGAATGCCGTTTTGGCCGCACCATTCGCCGATCTGGCGCGAGAAGGCGGAGACGAAGAGTTCGGTGACGAGGTTGCGGTAGTCGAGGCGGGCTTTGGAGAACTCTTTGCCGTCGACATAGCTGAAGAGCTCGGGGAGGTGGTCGGCGAGGTCATAGCCGTAAGCGGCCCGGAAGCGCTCGGGGACGCACCCCGTCCAGGGGATGGTGGGGTAGGGGATGTTGACGTGGATGTAATTCGGCTCGTCGGTGAAGATGCCGGGGACGCTTTTGCCGAAGGAGCCGCCGATTTCGCGGGCGTAGGCCTGGTGGGTGACTTTGATGAATTCCGCGACGGCCTCTTCATTCATGGTGTCGAGGTAGGTCTGGTCGTTGTACCAGGAGGAGGGGCGGCTGACTTCGACGCGGAAGCCGAGGCGGGTTTCGCCGGGTTCGAGGGTGTCTTTAAGCGAGGCGATCCGGCGGGGGTGGTTGAAGCGGGCGCCGTCGATGCGGGCGGCGTAGAGGGCGAGATAGTCGCCGTCTTTGCCGCTCTCCTCTTCCTTATCGGGGAAGACGAGGGCGAGGCCGCGCATGCGGTATTTTTCATTTTTGGTGACCAAGCCGCCGCCCGCGCCGGAGGGCCAGCGGTCTTCGTCATAGAGCCAGGCAAGCATATTCTGCTTTTCGGCTTCATCGATACAGGCTTTGACGCAGTCGAACCATTCGGGGGAGAGGTAGGGGGTGCCGAGGCCGGTACGGGAGTGCATGAAGAAGCCGCCGAGGCCCATTTCTTTCATGACGCGGATCTGGCGGCGCAGTTCGTCGGGGGAGAGTTCAGCGTTCCAGGCCCAGAAGGGAGCGCCGCGAAATTCGGCGCCGGGGGCGGCGATTTTGTCGAGAAAGGTCTTGTCCATGGTTCCCATCCTTTATGATATACTCCGGGGACTTACTATTAGTATAGCCGGAAAAAGGAAAAGAACCTTGATTTTTTGAAGAAAAGATAGCACGATCTGATAAAACTCTCACCCGCTTTGCCTTCAGTAAACAACGTTTTTGGGTTATGTGAAAAAAGTTTAACCTGTAGCGGCGGCCGGCTCAGTCGGACTGGTCGGACAAGTCGGACTTGTCGGACGGCCGAAAACCGTATAAATTACGCCGCAGCCATACCTCCGCAAAATGGGTTTTGCCAACGGCAAAAACCGTTTTGCGCTGCAACGCTTCTTTTGGGGAAGTGAGGAGGGGGTTCGGGGGAGGAGCGAAACTTCTTTTCTTCCTCGTGAAGAAAAGGGGTTTCGCTCCTCCCCCGAGTCCCACAGGCCCCTATCGGGTAAGATGGTAGGCGACGACGCCGCCGGGGAAGAGGTCGGTGGCGGCGGTGAAGGTGTTGTTGGTTGCCGGGACGGTTCCGAGGGGGTCGCCGTCGGCGGAGAGGGCCTGCACCTGGAGGGGGGAGCCGGGGGAGAGTTTCAGGGTGATGTCGATTCGGTCGCGGCGGACCAACAGCGGCATTTTCCCTTCCTTGGTGAGGAGCTGGCGGTCTTCGTCGGCGAAAACGGCGTCGCTGTTGGAGACGTCGGTCAGGTGAAGCAATAGGATGCTGCGGCTTTCGGTTAGCGGTTTGCCGTCGAGCGAGGTGGCGGCGATGGTCTGGAAGTTCTTTATGCCGGAGACGGAGAGTACGCCGCCGGTAGTCAATGCTCCTTTCGGGAGGGTCAGCGATTCGGTGCGCGGGGTGCGGACGATGAAGAGTTCGGCATTGGCGTCGAGGCGGAGTTCGCCCGTTGAGCTGACGGCTTGTTTCCGTTCGATGGCGTCGCGCCAGCGGGAGGCGTTGGTTCCGGCGGCGTTCCAGTCGCCGGTGTTTTTGATGGCGGTGACGCCGGGGGGCAGGGCATGGCCCTCCACGTGCGAACCGATCCGGGTGACGAGGCCGAGCATCTGAAAGGAGCTCGAAAAGGCGGTGGGGTAGTCCGGTTGCAGCGGTTGCTCCGGAACCGCGCATGAGACCGCTTCCGGGGCCGGGGCGGCGTCGCCGCGCAGGAAAAGCGAGGCGATGATCCGGTCGGCGAGCTGCATCAGGGGTTCTCCGACCGATTCGAAGGAGCCGACGGCAATGGTGCTGTTTTCGATGCGCCGGATATTGTGCGAATAGCAGAAGCGGTACAGCCCGTCCCAATCCTGGAGCGCGGCGTACCCGCCGGCCAGGGGACCGCCTTCCACGCGGTAGCGGTTGGGGATGCAGTAATTGAATTCCGTCACGAAAAAGGGTTTGCCGGTAACGCGTGTCGCCATCATGCTGCGAGGTGTTGAAGCCATGGCGGAGATGGCGGAGGATTGGTTGTGCTTGCGCGGCAGCGACCACGCTTTGCCGGGGAAGCCGGGGTGGGAGTGATACTGGTGGTTATCCACGACGTCGAAGCGGTCGCGCAGCGGAGTCAACCAGGTGTTGTAATGAAAGTTCAAGCTGGTGAGGGAGGCTTGCACCTTCAGCTCTTCTTTGGCGAAGCGGCTCATTTCCGCCAGACTGCGGGCTTGCATTTCGCAGAGAAATTCCAGGAAGCGGCGGTCGGAGCGGTCGGCCCGGGCGTTGGGAGAGCCATGTTTCTTTTTCCAGGTTTCGAATTCGGCAGCGTAGCGGTCGCGGAGGGCGACGGCGCGGTCGAAGCGGTCGTCGAGATTATCTTCATTGACCAGGTTGACCATCACCAGCGCGGGGTCTTCGGCCCAGGTGAGGCCGGTATAGGGGTTGCGGTGAGTCATCCAGTTGCGGACGAAGGTTTTCCAGTTCTCCATCGCGGCGGCGTCGATGGGGAAGAGCGCTTTGGGCTGCGAGAAATCTCCGGCGATGCCGTCGCCGCTGCGGAACACGCGGCTGGTGTAGAAGTCGGTCGTGAGGTAGATGCCGCGTTTCTTCAGGGCGGCGAAGAGGTAGTCGAGGCGGTCGAGCTGCTCCGGATCGAGGGTGGTGGAGTTCGCCGCTTTCGGGTCGACGAGGCCGTTGTCGTGATGGTGGAAGCGCACCGAATTGTAGCCGTTCCGCGCAATGAGATCGGCGATCAGATCGGCCGACTCCTTCGAGGGGAAGTTGGCGCTCTGACAGAGGTTGGTTCCGTACAGCTTCAGCCGGCGCTCCGGAGCGTTCTCGAACCGGAGCGAGCCGTCGGCGGCCGGGCGGGCATAGCCGTACTTTCCGGCGGGCGCGTCGAGTCGGGAAGAGAAGTCGAAGGGACTTCCGGCGGCGACCCGGTTGCGGAAGTTCAAGGGGAACCACTCCTTCCCCGCCGTGATGCGGGTTTCGCGCTCCTCCTTTACGGCGGGGAGATAGAGCTCCCTGTCGGTAAAGGAGAGGCCGAGAACCAGCCAGATTACGTCCGGACTCGTACTGCGGAGCGTCACCGAGACCGGCGTCTTCTTTTCCGGCAGGGGGAAGGTCGAGAGATAGACGCCGATTTCGGAATCCGGGCGCTTGCCCCGCCAGGCGACGGCGGCGTTGGCCAGCTCGCGCGGCCTGACCCAGTTGCCGCAGTCGCGCAATCCGGAAACCGGATACTTTTGCGAGCTGCCGTCGGCGAAACGGACCTCCAGCTCCCCGAACTCCCGGGGCGGCGTCCAGGCCGAGGTGTGAAGGAGAGTAAGGGCGCGCGGATTGCCGGAGAGGGAGACGGGGATGACCTGTTCCTTCGGGACGCCGCCGCGCTTTTCCCCGCCCACCGCGACCGCGCCGGACGGGGATACGTCGAACTCCACGCCCAGGGCGGAAACCTTACCCGGCTGAAAGAGCCGCAGATCCTCTTCCCGGCCCTGGGCCGTCCAGCCGGGAGCGGCCGCGCCCGGTTCATCGCGGAACGCGCGGTTGACGAAAGCATCGAGCGGAATCCGTTGGGTTGCCAGCCGGCGCAGCTGGAAGCGAAGGTTGAGGGAGGCGTTCGAGATCTCCCCCGAGGCAGGGGTGAAGAAGAACATGACGCTCAGATTGTCCGACTTGAACTTCCGGTTGTCCTGAATCAATACCTCGGTCATGCCGCTGACCGCCAGCTCCTCCGCGCCGTAGCCGCAGAGGACGATTTCGCGCGGCTTGCCGGAATAAAGTTTGGTGGATTCACCGGGGTCGGCCGGAACCGACAGCGGTTTGCCGTCCACCTCGATCGCGCTCCGGCCGAGCGGCAGGGTGATGATTCCGGCAAGGCGCTTCAGCTGCACCGGCGGGGCGAAGGCGACGGCGCTGTTTACGGTGAACGCATCGGCCGCGGCTGGGATGGCGGCGACGGAAATCCTCCCTTTGCCGCCGTCGATCAGGAGGGTCCCCTTCACCTCCATGCCGGAGCGTTCGACGCGGGAATCCACCTCGCGCCATTTGGCGTTGGCGACCCCGTTCCAGCGCTGGTTGTAAGCGCGGATTTCGAACGACAGCCCGCCGACGGTAAAGGAACCGTCTTTCAGGAAGGTGACTTCCGGCGGCAGCAACTCACCGGCGAAAAGAGGCAGACAAGCCGCGGCAAGCAGCAACAGGAAGGATCGCTTCATTTTCGGCAACTCCCTTGATTTAATTGATTTTGAGAAATTCGTTATCGCCTTGGACGAAGTTTTTCACTTCGCAGGCGCTTTTGCGGTAGTCGTAGGCGGTGCCCCCGGCCGCATGGCCGTCGAAATAGGCCGCGTTGGCGCGGTTGCGGTGGCGGAGCATGATGCCTTTCCCGGCCGGCGAAGAGTATTTCAAGGTGATCTCCGAAGTCTGCAAACCGGGGGCGGCGTCGGTGTTGTCGCGGCCGGAATCGGCCATCAGAATGGTTGCAGTCGGTTTTTTCATCCGGCTTGAAACATAGTAGCAGCCGCGCTCCTGCCCGGCGGCGTTGTAGAATTTGTGAATGAAACTCGAGGTGGAGGTCTGTCCCAGCTGGTTGAACGTGACGTCGTAGGCATAGGCGGGCATGCCATAGGTGTAAAATTCGAATTTGCTGGCGTCGGATCCGGCCGGAACCCAGTTGGATTCGGTCAGCGACGGGCAGTAGAAAATCTTCGACACATTGGCGGTCGAACCACCCAGGGTTGCTTCTTTGAAGGGGAGGTAGGCCCGCCCGCCGCCGTAACCGAGCAGGATGCTGCCGAACGACTTCGAGGAGGTGCCGGAGAGACTCGGTCCCTTGAAGACGAAAAAGCCGTAGTAATCATTCGCATACATGATATGGGCGCTGCCGCCCTGTTTGAGCTGGTTCAGGCAGTTGATGTTTCTCGCGCTTTCCCGCGCCTTGTTGAGCGCCGGGAGAAGGATCGCCGCCAGAATGGCGATGATGGCGATAACGACTGTTACTTGTATCTTAAATATGAATTTTGATTTGAAATTTGTTTGGAATGGTGTACTTTATAACAAAGGGAAAGACTATGAATGCAATTATTTATGCTAGACAGAGCTCGGGTGCGGATGATTTTTCGGATTC
>JAVBRV010000413.1:0-35916 GCA_031547585.1 Victivallaceae bacterium | reverse complement strand
CCCCCCCCCCCCCCCCCCCCCCCCCCCCCCCCCCCCCCCCCCCCCCCCCCCCCCCCCCCCCCCCCCCCCCGTCCCATTACGCTTTTTTCTTAGAAGAGCGTTTGGGCGGAATGGGGGGAGCGGAGGGGAAGAAGAGGATTTTTTGTTGATCCAGTTCGACGCGGACTCCGGTGGCTTCATCGAATCGGTTTCGCAGGATTTCTTCGGCGAGGGGGTCTTCGATGAATCGTTCGACGGCGCGGCGCAGTGGGCGGGCGCCGAATTCGGGTTCGTATCCTTTGTTGATGAGGAAGTCTTTGACTTCGGGGGAGACTTCGAGTTTGAGGTTTCGATTTTCCAGCTGTTTGGCGAGGCGTCCGAGTTCGATATCGACGATTTTCATCAGGTCTTCGCGGCTCAGGCTGCCGAAGACGATGATATCGTCGATGCGGTTGATGAATTCGGGTTTGAAGTGTTTTTTGGCGATGCCGAGGAGTTTTTCATCGGCTTTCATGGATTCGGTTTGGGCGTCGCTGCCGAAGCCGAGGGTGCCTTTGCCTTTGGCGAGTTGTTCGGCGCCGACGTTGCTGGTCATGATGATGATGGTGTTCCGGAAGTCGATGCGTCGGCCGAGGGAGTCGGTGATCCGTCCTTCTTCCAGAATTTGGAGCAGCATGTGCATGACGTCGGGGTGTGCTTTTTCGATTTCGTCGAAGAGCACGACCGAGTAGGGGCGGCGGCGGACTTTTTCGGTCAATTCGCCGCCTTCGCCGTGGCCGACGTATCCGGGGGGGGAGCCGACCAGGCGCGAGACGTTGAATTTCTCCATATATTCCGACATATCGACCTGGATCAGGGCGTCCGCGTCGCCGAACATGAATTCGGCCAGGGCTTTCGCCAGCAGCGTTTTGCCGACGCCGGTCGGACCGAGGAAGATGAAGGAGCCGATGGGGCGGGCGGGATTCTTGAGGTCGGCCCGCGAGCGGCGGAGCGCCCGGGAGATCACGCCGACGGCGGCGTCCTGGCCGACGACGGTGCGCTG
Source organism: Victivallaceae bacterium (assembly GCA_031547585.1). Classification (GTDB taxonomy): domain Bacteria; phylum Verrucomicrobiota; class Lentisphaeria; order Victivallales; family Victivallaceae; genus Victivallis. The sequence continues at coordinate 34,895 of JAVBRV010000413.1, read as the reverse complement.
CAGCTCCTCTTCCATGCGGAGGAGTCTGGCGCTCTCGCCTTCCTCCATCTGCTGGAGCGGCACGCCGGTCAGTTTGGCGACCACGGTGGAGATGTCGTGGCGGGTGATCAGGGTGCGTTTCTCGTCGCACTGGCTTCTCCAGACGGCCTGGAGGTCGAGCAGGCGCTGGCGGAGTTCGCGTTCGACGTCGCGCCAGCGGGCGGCGGCTTCGAAGTTCTGTTCGACGATGGCGGCTTCCTTGTTGGCTTTGGCGGCTTCGATTTCGGTTTCGACGTCGTTGGTTTCGGGCGGCGGAACCACGCTGCTGATGCGGGCGCGGGCGCCGGCTTCATCCATCACGTCGATCGCCTTGTCGGGCAGGAAGCGCCCGGTGATGTAGCGGTCGGCCAGCCGAACGGCGGATTCCAGCACGCCGGGGCCGTATTCAACCTTATGGTGCTTCTCGTAGGTCTCTTTCAGCCCCTCGAGGATGCGGATCGAATCTTCGATGCTCGGGGGGTTGACCATGACCGGCTGGAAGCGGCGTTCGAGGGCGGCGTCCTTCTCGATGCCTTTGCGGTACTCGTCGAGGGTGGTGGCGCCGACGCACTGGAGTTCGCCGCGGGAGAGCGCGGGCTTGATGATATTGGCGGCGTCCATGGCTCCTTCGGCGCCGCCCGCGCCGACGATGGTGTGGAGCTCGTCGATGAAGAGGATCACCTTCTTCGAATTGCGAACCTCGTCGATCACGGCTTTGATCCGCTCTTCGAACTGGCCGCGGTATTTGGTCCCGGCCACCATGAGGGGCAGGTCGATGGCAAAGATCATCTTATCGGCGAGAAGTTCCGGCACTTGCTTGGCGACGATCGCCTCGGCCAGCCCTTCCAGGATCGCCGTTTTGCCGACGCCCGCTTCGCCGATCAGCACCGGATTATTCTTGGTGCGGCGGCAGAGAACCTGGATCACCCGTTCGATTTCGTCGGCGCGGCCGATCACCGGGTCGAGTTCGCCTTTGGCGGCGAGTTCGGTCAGGTTGCGCCCGAAGGCGGTCAGGGCCGGGAACTGCTCGGAGAGCGGCGTCCCCTGCCCTCCCGGCCCGGCTCCCTGCCCTTGCGGCCCCGGCGAAGGCTGCTGAGGTTCGCCGCCGCCCGGCTCCGCCCCTTCGGGCAGATAGTCGGGGTCGAGCGCCTTGATGACCGCCTGGCGGACCTCTTCGGGCTTGACGCCGAGATTCTGAAGGACGCGCGCCGCCTGGCTTTCGCCTTCGCGCAGCAGCGCGAGGAGCAGATGCTCGGTGCCGATGAAGTTGTAATTCATCGCCGCCGCTTCCTGGGCGGCCAGCACCAGCACCCGTTTCAGCCGGGGGGTCAGGGGGGGCGTGCCCGATTTCTTGGTGGGGCCGCCGGTTCCGCAGCTTTTTTCAACTTCCATCCGGAGCTGGGGCAGGTTGAGGCCCATCGCCTTCAGGACTTCGACCGCCACACCTTCATTGAGGGCGAGAACCCCCAACAATAGATGTTCGGTGCCGATATAATCGTGATTGAAACGCTCCGCCTCCGCTTTGGCCAGCATCAGGGTCTGCCGGGCGCGAGGGGTCAGGTTGCCGAAATTGTTTTCTTCTGGGGGCATAGTGATTCTCCTCTCGTTACGCTAGGTGTAATATAACGGCGGAAAATCCTTTTGCAAGTTAAGAAAAGACGGCGGGGCGAATATAAACCAGCCGGGTAAGATCGTTATCGAAGGGCTGCCAGGCGGCATCGAGGAGCGACGCAAGATTCAGGGTCTCCACCGGCCGGAAGGTGATTCCGGGGGGCAAGAGCTGCGCCAGCGCCGCCGCGTCGGAGGCGGGGACCAGGAACTCCCGGTCGGAGGAAGCGGCGAAAAACTCCGCCGCCCGGCCGCGATCGAGCACCGCTTCCCGGCCCGCGGGTTGAAACTCCCCATCGCGCCGGATCAGCTGGTAGTAGATCAATTCGCGGTTGCGTCCGTCGAAGAGCATTCCAACCGTTTCGCCTTCGGCAGCTTCGGCTCCGGAAGCCCAGGCGACGGCCGTCGGCACGCAGCGGGTCTGAATGGCGGGGCGGCCGAAGCTCCAGCCTTCGACCAGCGCCGCCGCAAGGCGCATGCCGGTGAAGCTGCCGGGGCCGGAACCGACCGTCCAGCGGGTCACCTCCCCGAGGGAGACGCCGGCGTCGGCGAGCGAACCTTCGATCCACTTCGCGAGGCGCGCCGAATCGCGTCCCTTCATCGGCGTTACGAGGGCGTGAACCGCCCCGCCGCCGCGCCGGAAGGCCAGCGCCGCGAACGCACCCGAGAGATCGAGCGCCCCTTCGGTGATCATTGCTTCTTGCTCCCCGCCAGGATGGACGCCGCCAGTTCACGCGAACTTTTCGCGGGAGTGAACCAGGCGGCTTTGCCCTTCACCACCACCACTTCGGCGGGCATCGGGCGCATATTGTAGACGCCGCCCATCGAATAGCAGTAGGCCCCGGCGTTCTCGATCGACAGGATGTCGTATTCGCGGATTTCAGGGAGTTCGCGCTGTTCGGCGAAGCGGTCGCCGCTTTCACAGATATTGCCGCAGACGTCGTAGACCGCCGGCTTGCCGCCGGGGTTGCTGAGGTTGCGGATGTGATGGTACGACCCGTAGAGAACCGGCCGGATCAGCTGCGGGAAGCCCGAGTTGCAGCCCGCGATCACCCGGGAACGGTTGAACTTCAAGGTGTTCACTTCGGTCAGGAGATAGCCCGATTCGGCCGCCATATACTTGCCCGGCTCGAACACGAGGCCGAGGCGGTGCCCGTAGCGGGCGCAGAAATCATTGAAGAGGCGGGCGATTTCGGCCCCCATCTTCGCGTAGTCCACCCGCTCTTCGTCAGGACGGTAAGGGACCTTGAAGCCGCCGCCGAAGTCGAGAAATTCGAGATCGGGGAAATTTTCGGGGGTGGCGATCGCCATGACGTTCTCCATGCTCCGGAAAACCGAAGCCGTATGCTGGAGGCCGCTCCCCGTGTGCTCGTGGAGGCCGACCACCCGGAGCTTGCCGCCGCGGACGATCTCTTTCACCTCTTCCACCGAGTCGAGAAGAATGCCGAATTTGGCGAGATCCCCGCCGGTCATGGTCCCGGCGCTGTCGCCGTCGACCACGTCGGGATTGAAGCGGATGCAGACCGCCGCGCCGGGATGCTTCCCGGCGATCTTGCGGAGGCGCGACAACGAACCGATGTTCATCACCACCCCGGTCGCCAGCACCTCTTCGAATTCGACGTCGGTCATATTGTTGGCGGTATAGATGATGCGTTCCGGAGAAAACCCGAGACCGAGGGCGAAATGCACCTCGCCGGGACTCACCGCGTCGATTCCGGCCCCGGCGTCGCGAAGAAGCGAGAGGAGTCCGGGGTGGTAGTTCGCCTTCATCGCGTAATGCACGCGCAATTCCGGGACGGGGATAAAACCGAAGAGGTCATGACAGCGTTCGACCACCTGGTCGCCGTCATAGACGTAGAGGGGGGTGCCGTACTCGCGGGCCAGCGCCAGCAGTTGATCCGAATTCAGCAAGATAAGAATTCCTTATGCTTTATAGTAGTTCAGCGGCGGCCCTCCCCCCCGGGAGCTTCGCCGCACGGATTTTAATACGTCGAAATCACACCCAGCAGCACCAGAGGCTCGTCGCCGAGCGCCCGGACCGCGTGGCCGTCGCCGTTGCCGGTCAGGATGGTGTCGCCGGGATTCAGCACCGCCACCTCGCCGTTGTCGTCCGCCTCGGCCTGTCCGGAGAGAACCACGAAGATCTCCTCCTCTGTGTCGTGCGGATGGAAGCCGATGGAGCAGCCCGGCTGCAGCGTCAGGCGCGAAAACATGCGGGTCTTCGCGCGCATTTCGGTTTTGGGTTCCCAGAAGTGTTCGATTTTCACCGTACCGCGGCCGCCGCGCATCTCTTCACGCAGTTCGACCCGGTAGTCGCCGTCATGCTTGACCATGGTCAGTTTCCCTTTTTGAGCGGTCCGAAAATATTGCCGTACTTCTTCTCATTCAGCGCTTCGACGTAGGCGCTGATCTTGGTTTCGGTGGAACAGGGGTCGATGGTGGTGTCGACGCAGTCGCCATCGAGCACCAGAAGGGGAATCGCCGCCTTATTCAGCTCTTCGCGCAGGTGCTTCACCAGTGAGCTGTCGGCCATCGAGCAGCGGCCGAAGCCGTGGTTGTAGAGGATGCAGCCGTTGTAGTGGATGTGATCGGCCTCTTCAACGATGGTCCGCACCCGGAGGGCGGGGTCCATGAAGCCGACCGTCATCAGCTTGCGCGCCAGCGAACGGTAGGGGTCAGAGGGATCGAGGGGCTGCCAGCCGATAAAGTTGACTTCTTCGAAGACGATCGGCGCCCGGCAGGTGACCTCGATGTAGTCGAGCAGCGAACTGTCGTAAAAAGGCGGCAGGTGGAGCCAGAGCAGCCGATGAGTGTCTCCCATCTTGACGCTGTCGCCGATCTCCTCGCGAATCACCTGGAGCTCTTCATGCAGCCTCTTCTGAATCTGCACCAGTTCGGGGCGGCCCCAGAGCTGGCTGAAAATCGTGGCGAAGTAGATCGCCTGACCGCCCCGGATCAAGGGCGGGCTGTCGTGACGAATCTGATTGCAGAGCAAGGAGTAATGGCGTGCTTCATTCGACAGGCGGCAGGCTTCGGAGAGCTTCGCCGGGTCAAGCTTGGTATTGAGCGCCTTCTCCATTTCATAGACGGAACGTTCGAGTCCGGCGGCCAGGTGCTCGATGGTCTGCTCGCCGGTCTCGCCGACTGCCGGAGTCTGAAGCGAAAAAAAGCGGTCTTCAACCCCGTAGGTACGGGCGAGGTCGCGAAAAATCCGCTCGCCCTGCTGGCAGGGCTGCGAGGTGGAGACCCCGAAAACGGGCTTCGGCAGATCGACGCCCTCCAGCACCCGCAGGAAGGAACAGGTTTCCCCCGAGAAGCCCTTGCAGGCCGCCTTGTCGAAGGCGCGCTTGATCTTATGCTGGCTGCGGGCGAAGAGCGCCGCGTAGGTTTCAAGGGTCAGCGAACGCGCTCCCAGCGCGTTCAGGATCTCCGACGGGAAGAAGAGGTTCCGCCAGACCACCGGCTGATTGCGGCTGCCGAGAAAGTCGCGGCGGGTGGCGGCCGCCCGGAGCGCCACCGATTCGAGCGGACGATCCGGCGGGGGCAGCCCCACCGTTTCGTCGCGGCGGCCTTTGATCGCGGCGAATTCAAGCGCCAGCTTCGCCGCGCCCAGCGCCCCCATCACGCCGTGGAATTCCGGGATGATGATGTTGTTGCCGGTAATCTCGCGCAGATAGTAGGCGACCGCCCGGTTGTAAGCGACGCCGCCCTGAAAGATGATATCGCCCTTGTAGTCGAGAAAGAGGTCGCCGACGCCGGACATGATGGTCCGGGCCTGCGCCCGGCAGGCGCCGCCGATGATGTCCCCCAGGGGGAAGCGGTTTTTGAACTTGTTGATCGAGGTCGCCGAGAGTACGGCGCAGATCGAAGAGAATTCGAGGTTGTTGTCGTAGTTGGCGCGATCGGCCATCTCCTCCACCGGAACGTTCAGTTTCACCGCCACGCTGTCGAGGACAGCGCCGGTTCCGGCGGCGCAGATGCCGGACATCTTATAGTTCCACATCTGCATGCCTTCATTGAAGACCATCGCCTTGCTGTCCTGCCCGCCGACGTCGAGAATCGCCTTGCAGTCGGGGTGGTAGTGGCGCGCCCCGGCCACGTGGGCGGTCACTTCGCTGACCTGGAAGTCGTAGGGGAGGAAGTCGGCGGTGTCTTCAACGATCTGGCTGCCGGTGACCACCGTGCAGTCGATATCCTGAAGGCCGGTGAGCCCCGCGTCCAGGAGGAAGCGGTCAACCGTCTGGCGGAGCTGGCCGAAATTGCAGGCTCCGCATTTGGCGCAGTTGCCGGAGCAGCGCACGCGGCCGGTGTCGCCCGGGCGGGTCCGCTGGTAGAGGGTGTGCCGGACTTTGCCGCGTTCATTCATCAGGACCGCCTTGAAGGTGGTCGAGCCGATATCGATGCCGAGGTAGAGCTTTTCCATAATATTGGTACGGATTTCCGAATTTTCTATAAATATTGCGATTTTTACTATACACCCGGTTGTGTTTTTTTTCCAATATAAGTCCCGAAAAAGCTGGAAAAAGTCCGTTGTTGGTAGTATGTTAAACGTTTTCCCGCCAGTGAACATGAGGAATTATGAAGAAGAACTTCGAAGAACGATTGCTTGACCTCTCCGGCCCGGAGGAGCTGAAGGCGGCGAAGCAACTGCTCAAAACCGGACGCCTGACCGGCGCCTGGCGAACCGCCGACGGCTGGCTCGCCGGACGCTTCCGCGAAAACGGCGGCGCCGTCGATACCCGCGTCCGCCCCGACGACTACCCGAAAAGCGTCTGCGCCTGCCGCCGCGAAGGCGCGAAACTCTGCGAACACGAACTCGCACTCATTATGTACGCCGGGCGCTTCCACGGCACCGCTACCCAGCCGGCTGCAGAAGAAAAGTCGAGCTACTACGCCGGGCTCCGCCAGGAGAGCTTCCCGGAACTGGTCCGGCGGGTCCGTCCGCCGCAGGCGCAGCTCTTTATCGACGCGGTGTCGGCCTTTCCGCACGTTCCCAGCAAGTGGGAAAACGCCAAGCTGGCGGTCAAACTGCGGACCCCCGACCGGGAGTACCTCGGCAACCTCAACAACCTCCGCCAGCTCTACTTCGACAAGGCGCTGACGGTGACGCTGAAACTGGAACATTTTTCACTGCACGAACAGCAGATCATCCGCTTTCTCGCCATCAACGGTGAGGCCGAAAGCTCGCAGATCCTGCTCAACGCCGAGATGACCGCCGAATTCTTCCACTGCCTGGTCAACTTCCCCCGCTTTACCCGCGACGGGCGTCCGCTCCAGGTGCGCGGCGACTTCGCCGAAGCGGTTCTGTTGAAGAAAAAAGAGAAGGGGGGCGACTGCCGCCTCTCCCCCGGCATCCGGGTGAACGGCGCGGTGCTGCCGACCGCCGGAGCCAAGGTCATCACCGGGCGCGCCGGCTGCTGGATCGGCCGCGACGGCGAGTATTTCTTCGTCCCCGGCATCTGCGAAATCAGCTATCTGCGCAACTTCTTCCGCACGGCGGTGCAGCCGCCTCCCGCCGGGGAGACAGTCGACGAATTCCTCCGCAACTTCCCCCTGCCGGTGGTTCCGGCGGACTCCTTCGAGCCGGAAATCCGCGAGGCGGGCGTGCTGCTCGAGGGATGCCCCGTTGACGCGGAGCACTTCGTCCTGTCGCTTCAGTATCTCTATGCCGCCGGTCCGGGGCAGTCGCTCCGCGCCGCCGGCTCGGGGACGCTGGTGCGCGACGGCGAACGCTTCTGGCGGCGCGACGAAGCGCACGAGTGCGAGTTCGAAAACGACCTCGCCCTCTTCGGCTTCGACCTCTCGAACCCCGCCGCGCCGACCCTCACCGGAGCCGACCGCATCGGCACCTTCCTCGACGCGGCGCTGCCGGAGTTGCTGCGGAGCCACCCCCGTCTCGCCCTCGGGCGGGAGCTGGCGGGGCTCTCCGCCGCCGGCAAAGGGCTCCCCGAACTCGCCTTCCGCGCCCGGCTGCTGCGCGTCGCCGACGGCGGCTGCCATATCGAATATACCCTGGAAACCCCGTCGGGGCCGGTGGATTGGGACAGCGCCGCCCGCGCCGCCGCCGCCGGCACTCCCTATCTCCCCCTGCCCGGCGGCATGGTCCGGATCGGTTCCCGCTTGGGCGACTTCATCAACGCCGCGCCCCGCTTCATGCGCAATCTTGACGCGGCGGCCCGGAGCTTCTTCGTCCCCTTCTTCGCCGCCGGGTACTACACCGCGCTGGCCCGCGAAGTGCCGGGGGCGATGGTGGCCGAACTGGCCGCCGGTCCCGAAGCGACGGCGCTGCCGCCCGACCCGTCGCGGCTCAGCCCCTTCACCGGGACGCTCCGCACCTATCAGGCCGAGGGCGTACGCTACCTCCAATGGATGACCGACCGCGAATTCAACGTGATCCTCGCCGATGAAATGGGACTGGGGAAAACGGTTCAGCTGCTGGCGCTCTTGGCCTCGCGCAAGGAGCGCGAACACGAACCGGCGCTGATCGTCTGCCCGGCTTCGCTGGTGACCAACTGGGAGCGGGAGTGCCGCCGCTTCGTCCCCGGCTTCCGGGTGGCGGCGCCGCCCGACGGCGGGGAACGCGCCGACATCCTGGCGAAGGCGGAGGAGTTCGACCTCGTCATTCTCTCCTACGCGGCGGCGCGGCTGTCGGCCGAACTTCTGAAGCACCGCAAGTGGAGCTACCTGATTCTCGACGAGGCGCAGCACATCAAGAACCCCGGCTCCTCGAACGCGAAGAACTGCAAGAACATCAACGCGCGGCACCGGCTGGTCCTGACCGGCACGCCGCTCGAAAATACGCCGGAAGACCTCTGGAGCATCCTCGACTTCCTCCAGCCCGGCATGCTGGGGACCTTGGCCTCCTTCCGCAAGACCTACGCCGATCTGCGCGAAAATCCGCGGCTGCGCGAGGATCTCGCGGCCCGCATCGCCCCCTTCATCAAACGGCGGACCAAGGCGCAGGTCGCCCAGGATCTGCCGCCCAAGTCGGAGCTGTCGCTCTACTGCGACCTCGAACCGGCGCAGCGCGAGCTCTATGAGAAGATCCGCGCCGAAGGACTGCGCCAGCTGGCGACCTGCCGCGAGGGGGATACCCGCGCCAACGCGGCCATCTTCACCACGCTTCTCCGGCTGCGCCAGCTCTGCTGCCACCCGGCGCTGCTGCCCGAGTCGAAGGGAACCGGCGTGCCGTCGGCCAAGACCGAACTCCTGATGGAGCTGCTGCACGAGAACCTCGACAGCAATCACAAAATATTGCTGTTCAGCCAGTTCACCTCGCTTCTTGCCTGTTTGATCCCGGAACTGGAGAAGGCGGGCATTCCCTTCGAATACCTCGACGGAACCACCCGGAACCGCCAGCAGCGGGTCGACCGCTTCAACCAGACGCCGGAGATTCCTTTGTTCCTCCTCAGCCTGAAGGCGGGCGGAACCGGGCTCAACCTGACCAGCGCCGACACCGTCATCATCTACGACCCCTGGTGGAACCCGGCGGTCGAGCTTCAGGCTGCGGACCGCACCCACCGGATCGGCCAGACCCGGCCGGTGAGTTCGCTGAAGCTGGTGGTGCGCAACTCGATCGAAGAGAAAATTCTGGAACTGCAAAGCGAGAAGCGCGAGCTGTTCGACTCGGTGGTGGAAGGCTCCGCCGCCGGAAATTTCTCGATCGAAGAGCTGCGTTTCCTGTTGGAAGGTTGATTTTTGTAAACTTCGATGATACTTTAAGGCTTTTGGAGACGTTAAGCGCCCCGCAAAAGAGAAAGGCTGCACATGAAAACCCTCATCGCCTTCGTCCTGCTGTCGGCGGCCCTGTTCCTCGGCGGCTGCCTCTTCGAGCCGTACCGGGAGAACACCGAATATGACCTCGCGGTCGCCAAGGTCGAAGCCGGCTACCCCGTCGAAGTGATGGAGCTGCGGAACAACACCGGCGGCTCCACCCGGATGCAGACGAGAGAGGCGGACGGGCGGATCGTCTCCGACCCCTACAACCATTGGATTCTCCAGCCGGGCGAGCTGGTGGGCCGTTCGCTGAACGCCGCCCTCGCGGGCGACGGGAGCACGCCCCGGGCGCGGCTGCGCGGCGGGGTCGAACTCTTCGAAGCGGACGCCCCCAGCAAAACCTTCCGGCTGACAGCGGCGCTCGAAGCCACGGGCGCGGTGAAATTCCGGCAGCGCTTCGAGATCAGCGTGCCGCTCCGGGCGCTGGACGCCGCCTCCATGGTCGAAGGCGCCGGGCGCGCGGTCGAGATCCTCGCCGCCGACGTGGCGGAAAAGATGAAACGGTAAACCGCCGATGGCGAAAACACGCGGCAAGGGTTCATTCCCGGCACTCTGCCTGCAGGCGGCGGAGGCCTCGCTGGCCATCGGCCGGGAGGCGCAGCTCTTCTGCCGCTTCTCCTGCGACCTCGCCCGCGGCACCCGGCAGGCGCTGCGTCATCCGTCGAAAGTCAAATGGAACAGCGTCGGCCATTATATGGATTCCTGCGGCGCGGACGCGGTGCCGATCATCGCCCTCCTGGGATTCCTGATCGGCCTTATTCTGGCCTTCCAGGCGATCGTCCAATTGAGCCGCTTCGGGGTCGAGGGGTACGTGGTCAACCTGGTGGGGACCGTCCTCGTGACCGAACTTTCTCCCCTCGTCACAGCGGTGGTGCTGTCGGGCCGGACCGGCTCCTCCTTCGCCGCCGAGCTCAGCATGATGAACGCCGCCGAAGAGGTGGACGCGATGGTGACGCTGGGGTTCGACACCGGACGTTTCCTCCTGGTGCCGAAGCTGCTGGCGATGATCCTCATCCTGCCGGGGCTCACCATCATCGCCGACGCCTGCGGCATCATCGGCGGCGGGGCGGTGATCTGCTCGATGCTGAACGTATCGGCCGAAGAGTACGTCTCGAAATCCTTCGAAATCATCGAAGTCGTCGACCTCTCGCAGGGATTGGTCAAAAGTGTGATCTTCGGCATCATCATCGCCATGATCGGCTGCATGAAGGGGCTGAACGCGGAGCGCAATCCGCAGGGCATCGGCCGGGCGACCACCAGTACGGTGGTGACATCGATTTTTCTCATTGTCCTCAGCGACGCGGTCATGACGGCGCTGTTCGGGCTCTTACGATAAGGGGGTTCAGATCATGGAACAGGCCAACAAAGTCAAGCTCGGAGCATTCATTCTCCTCTCGGCGCTCCTCATAATCCTGGGTTTTCTGTGGGCGGGCGTCGACCGCCTCTTCGCGCCGCGCTACAAAGCGATGACGGTGATCGACACGTCGGTGGAGGGGCTGGCGATCGGTTCGCCGGTCAAATGCCTCGGCCTCCCGGTGGGCAAGGTGACCCATATGGCAATGCGGTCCGAGGACGGCATGATCGCCGTCTACTTCGAAATCTTCTCGGCGGCGCTCGAAGCGAACCGGCGCGGCGGCGGCTCGACCCCCGCCAACATCTCCGACATCGTCAACCGGCGCGGCGTCAGCTGCTACCTCAACGCCGCCAACATCATGGGCGGCGCCTACCTGGAGCTGGCCTTCAACAAGCCGGGAGCGCCCGCCCCCTCGTTGCTGCACCGCTACGTCAAGCCGCCGGCGGGGCGGATCTACATTCCGTCGCGTCCGTCGCACATCGGCAACGCCATCCAGAACATCAGCCGGATGCTCGACGAGCTGCAGAAGGTCGACTTCATCGAGATCGCCAACAAACTCAACCAGAGCTTCGACAACCTGAACACCCTGGTCAACAACCAGCGCCTGACGGAGACCTTGGACAGCATCCACCGGATCTGCAAGGCGATGGAGGGAACCACCGTCGAACTCCAGAAGCTGCTGACCCCCGAAAACATCGCCAAGGTCAACCGCACCATCGACAGCCTCGACTCCCTGCAGAAATCCTCGTCGACCGAGAACCTGATCGAGGTCCTGCGGAATTTCAATCTCTTTCTCACCGACGCCCGCGCGGCGCTCACCGACGCCCGGCAGGCCGGACGCGAACTGGAAGGGGTGTCGAAGGACCTCCGCCTCCAGTTCGAATCGGGCCTGGTCCGTTTCGACAACACCCTGAAACAGCTCACGCGCACCGCGGAAGATCTCGGGAAGGACCCGAGCCAGTTCGTCCGCGGCCGCCAGGAACCCGAAGTGACCCGGAAATAACCTTATGCACCCTATTCTCTCCAAACTCAACCCCGAACAGGCCGCCGCCGCCGCCGTCATCGACGGTCCCGTCCTCGTCCTCGCCGGCGCCGGGACCGGCAAGACCCGCGTCATCACCTACCGCATCGCCTATATGCTCGACCGGGGCGTCCCCCCGGAGCAGATCCTCGGCATGACCTTCACCAACAAGGCGGCCCGCGAAATGCGCGAACGCCTCGCTCAATTGGTGGACCCCGTCACCGCCCGCAAGGTGACCTTGGGCACCTTCCACTCCTTCTGCATCCGTTTGCTCCGCAAGGAGATTTCAAAACTAGGCTACCTCCCCGGCTTCACCATCGCCGACGAATCGGACCAGCAGGGGCTGCTGAAACAGGCGGCGGGGAACCTGCAATCCGGCGGCGAGGGCTTCCCCTACCCCGCGGTTCAGTCGATGATCAGCAACTGGAAAAACAAGCTCCTCACCCCCGAAGACGTCCGCCGCCACGCCGATACTGCCTTCGAATCGACGGTCAGCCGCATCTACGAGGAGTACCAGCTGCTGCTCGAAATGCAGAATTCGCTCGACTTCGACGATATGCTGCTGCTGGTATACCGCCTCTTCACCGAGCATCCACAGGTCCTGGAGCGCTGCCGCGAGACCTGGCGCTACCTCCTCATCGACGAGTACCAGGATACCAACGCCGCGCAGTTCACCATCGTCAAGATGCTGGCCGGCGAACGCTGCAACCTCTGCGTGGTCGGCGACGACGACCAGAGCATCTACTCCTGGCGCGGGGCGGACGTCACCAACATCCTCAACTTCCCCGAGCACTTCCCGGGGGCGAAGGAGGTCAAGCTCGAACAGAACTACCGCTCCACCGGGCGCATCCTCGAAGCGGCCAACCAGGTGATCGGCCAGAATCCGGTGCGCCACCCCAAGGCGCTGTGGTCCGACCTCGGCGAAGGCGAAACGGTGAAGCTGGCGGCGGTTCCGAACGGCGAACAGGAGGCGGTCTTCATCGGCCGCATGATCGAACAACTGAAGCGCGAGGATTCCTCGCTCGGCTACGGGGATTTCGCCATTCTCTACCGCTCGAACCACCTGTCCCGCCAGTTCGAACAGGAGCTGCGGAGCCGCCGGATTCCCTACCGGCTGGTCGGCGGGCAGGAGTTCTACAAGCGCCGCGAAATCAAAGACGCGGTCGCCTACCTGAAGCTGTTGGTCAATCCGCGCGACGACCAGAGCCTGCTGCGGGTGCTGGGGACGCCGCCGCGCGGACTCGGCGAAAAGGTGGTCGAAGAGCTGAAAAACGGCCGCGCCCGGCTCCACCGCCCGATGCTGGAGCATCTGGGTTCGCCGGAGCTGGCGACGAAGCTCTCGGCTAAAGCGGCCACAGCGGCGGCGGATTTCGCGAAGCTGCTCGGTAAATTCCGCGAAGAGTTCACCCATCCGGGCAATTTGGCGGGCAAGATCACCCGTTTTCTGAAGGAGGTCGGCTACACCGAAGGACTCCAGCGCATCTACAAAGACCTGAAGGACGCCTATAAACGGCGCGAAAACGTCGATGAATTCATCAGCGCCATCGCCCAGTACGAGGAGAAGGAGGCGGAACCCGCCACCCTCGAAGGCTACCTCGAGAGCTTCGCCCTCTTGGAAGAGAACGACCGCACCCGCGAAGACAACGAAGAGGGCGCGTCGGTGACGTTGTCGAGCATCCACGCCTCGAAGGGGCTGGAGTACCCGGTGGTCTTTCTGGTGGCGCTGGAGCGGGGAATCCTGCCGCACGAGCGCGCGGTCGAAGAGGGTGCGACCGACGAGGAGCTGCGGCTCTTCTACGTGGCGATCACCCGGGCGCGGCGGCGGCTCTTCCTCCTGCGGGCGAAGGAGCGGCTCCAGCGCGGTTTCACCGCGCCTTCGCTGCCCTCGCCCTTCCTCGACTACCTCGCGGGCTCGGTGGAGGAGTCGAAGCCGGAGGATCTCTTCACCGCCGCCTCGCCGGACGACATCCGCAAAGCCTTCGAAAACATCTTCAAGATCCTGAAAGAGGAATAAGTTTTCGCAGGTACTCGATGCTGATTTTCGCGCTTTCAAACTGCGGGCGTTTGCAAACGTCCTGCTCGTAGATCAGCCACTCGCAAATCGTGCTTTTGGCGGCTTCCACGCAGGCGGCGAGGTCGATCATGCCGTTGCCGAGTTCGGTGAAGGAACCGTCTTCCCGATCCATATCCTTCATATGGAGCTGCGGCAGGCGGTTCGCGTACTTTTGGATGTAGCGGACGGGGCATTCGCCGCCCTTGACCACCCAGTAGATGTCCAGCTCGGCCTGAACCTGTCTGGCGTCGGTGCGATTGAAGAGGACATCCAGCGCCGCTTCGCCGCCGATCTTCTCGAATTCCGCCGCGTGGTTGTGGTAGGTGAATTGCAAACCGCGCGCCGCGGCGGCCTTGCCGACCCGGGCGCACTGTTCCACCACGTCGTCAAGGATCTCGCCGAACTTGCCGCACCGGCTGATCGTCACATACTTGCAGCCGAGGGCTTTGGCGTAATCGAACGTCTTATTCGCCGGGTCGTCGAAATCCTTGGCGAGCACGTGCATGCCGCAGGCTTTCAAACCGATCTCGCGGGTGAAGGCCGCCAGCTCCTCCGGCTCCATGCCGCCGAAGTTGAAGGCGAACTCCGCGCCGTCGCAGCCGAGCTTCACCAGTTCGCGCAGAACGCCTTTGAAATCCTGCTGCAGGGGTTCGCGGATCGTATACAATTGAATGCCGATTTTCATCTTACCAGTCCTTTCCCAATAAACGGTCGATATTGCGATACAGGATGTTATGCTTGTCTTCCTCGGTGATCTTGGCGGCGAGGATGCCGCCGATGCCCTGGAATTCGTCGAACCACGGCAGGTCGGTGCCGTAGAGCAGCCGTTCGCCGCCGGCGGTTTCCACCAGCTTCTCCACCATGCCGGAGGTTCCGGGGATGCTGGTCAACTCGAAGTAGACGTTATCGGGGCAGGCCCGGTGGAGACGCGCCACGCCCTCCCAGTCGGGGCGAAAGGAGTGGCCCATGAAGAAGATCACTTGGGGGTACTTCTTCGCCAGCTCGATCATCATGCCGATTTCGGTATGCGAATCGCCGCCCCAGGTGTGGAAGAGGATCGGCAACCCACGCTCGTCGGCGAAGCGGAACACCGGTTCATAGGCCGGGTCGGAGGCGGGCTTCCGGTGATAGGCCGAAAGGAACTTGAAGCCGATGGCGGCCGGGGCCCAGCGGTCGAAAGAGGCGATATCCTCGAGCACCCGCTCCGGGTGGTTCGGGTTGACCGCCACATACATCCGGAGGATGTCCGGGTAGCGCCGGGTGATCTCGAACACCTGCTGGTTGGAGAAATCCGGCGTCCAGAGCGCGTGGTGGTGCGAAAAGACCAGCTTCGTCACCCCCGCCTTGCGGAGGTGGGCCACCATGGCGTCCGCGTCGGCGCGCCGGAAATCGATCTGCCCGTGCGACCCCATATGCCCGTGCATATCGTACACCGGAATCCCGGCGCGGCCGTGCTTCCAATACGCTTCGGCCAATGAACCCTTTTCTTCCCAGATACTCATAATTGCACCTCATCGAGCAAACGCTCCAGATTTCCACCGGCGACCCGGCGTTTCGCCTCGTCATCGATGTCGGAGTTTTTCAACGACAGCATCATGCTGCCGAACATGTAACCGGGGTAGCCGCTGCCGTAGAGAACCCGTTCGGCGCCATAGTCGTTGACGAGGTCGGTCACCCCCTCCGGAACCCAGTAGGTGGAGATTTCGAGATGGAACCCCGGATAATTCTCCAGCAGCGGCCGGAAGTAACGGTCCGTCCCCCAGTACAATCCGTGGGTCATGCAAATATAGCGGTTGTTCGGGAACTCCTTGCAGAAGGCGTAGACCGCCTCCCAGGAGCCGAGCGTATGGGTCCCCACGAGGATCGGAATCCGGCGTTCGGCGGCTTCGTCCATGATTTTGCCGATGGAGAGGCGGTTCGCCACCCATTTATGCCCGGCGGGGTCCGGAATCAGCGCCCGGATCCGGTTCTTTTTCATCCCGTCGAAGAAGGCTTTTCCTTCCGGCAATTCGCGGGTGGCGGCGGGGAGGAAGCTCCAGACGCCGGCCAGGCGCTCATCGAGATCGTCCGCCAGCCATTTGCAAACGGCGTCATTCGCGTAACCGGCTCCGGCGTTGGTCAGGTTGACGTCGCGGATCAGCGCCCGGTCGACGCCGTTCCGATCCATCTCCCGCAGCAGTGCCGCCGTCGAGGGGGCGTACTCGAGGCCGCCGTGCATCGGCGTGCCGATCTGGGCGTTCGCGTCGAAAAATCGCAGTTCTTTCATGGCGAAACTCTTTCGGTCATCTCTTTCTCCAACATCGAAAACATTTTTCTACCGAACAATTTATGTCCGTGACGATTCAAATGGATGCCGTCGGGCAGCAGGTAGTGCCGCCGCTCGCGGTCAAACAGGGGGTACAAATCGAGAAAGGGGTAGCCGCCCTCCCGGAAGAACCGCCGCGCCAGCTCGCGCTGCGGTTCGAACAATTCATCCAGCCCGCCGCCGCATTGTCGGAACGGCTCCGCGAAGGCCGGATGCTTCGCCGCCCAGTGCCATTCATTGATGATCGGGCCGACACCGACGCCGATCACCCGGGTCTTCCCCGGCAGCCGCGCGATCATATCCTCCATATGCCGCCGGATTTCTTCCAGCGATACCAGCCGTTCCGGCCGGGTGTAGTCCTCGTTGTTGCCGCCGACCATCACCAAAAGATAATCCGGCGAAAAGGCCAGCACATCGCGATCGAAGCGCTTCATGCATTCACGGGTCGATTCGCCGCCGACGGCTCCGTTTTCGACGGCGAAATAGACCTCCGGGAAGCGCTCCGCCAACCGCCGGCGCATCACTTCATGCCAGCGCTCGTGCGGCTCGACCCCGATCACCCCCTCCATGATCGAGGAGCCGAAGAGACTGATAACCCGATTCTTCATTTACAATAACGCTTTCAGAATTTCAAACAGGGTATCGGCGAACAGCTCCGTGCCGCGCCGGTTCAGGTGAACGCCGTCTTCAAGCAAATACGCTTCGGCGTCGTCCCCGATGATGGCGGGGAGATCGCAGACCGGCCAGCCGTGAATGGCGGCGAACCGGCGCGAATCTTCACGCTCGGCGGCCAGCAGTCCGGCGACGCCGCCCTGCCGGTTGGCCTCAGCGAACGCCGGGTGCCGCCAACTGAAATGCTTCTCGTTGATGACCGGCCCTTGCAGAACCGCAATCACTCTGGTCTTCGCCGGCAGGCCGCGGGCGAACCGCTCCATCAACTGCAACCTTTCGGCAACGCCGACCAGGCGCTCCGGGCGCGTCAGGTCGCAGTTGTTGCCCTCGAACTTCACCAGGCAGAAATCGGGCGAATGCGCCGCCACGTCGCGTTCGAAGCGGCGCATCATGTCGCGGGTGCTTTCGCCGCCCACGCCGCCGTTGATGATGGAGAAGCAAACGTCCGGGAACTGCCCCGAAAGTCTGCGGTGAAGAAGATTGTACCAGCGGTCCAACGGATCGGCCACCCCGATAAGACCTTCCATCATCGAGGAGCCAAAGGCGCTGATGACGATATTCTTCATGGTTCTGCCTTATTTCTTGCTCTCGGCGAACTTCCGCAATTCGTCCGGATTGGAAGCGACCTTGCGGACCACCGCGCCGATTTGTTCGGCGCTCTCTTTATAATACAGCATCTGGTGCGCGATTCCCAGTGCGCGTTTGAGAGAAAGTTCATCGCAAATCGGCGTGGCTCCTTCGAAGACCCGGTAGGACTCCGGCGCCAGGTTGAAGAGATTGTGCCGGAACACCGTGCCGTGGGTGCCGTTGCCGATATTCACGCCCTCGGCCTGACAGGCTTCGTTGATGATGCCGCGATCGATGCCGCCAAACTCCGGACCGTCGAAGAGGAAGTGGAAGGAATAATACCCCTGTGGATCGGAGAGCCGCCCCGGAGCCTGGACGCGGACGCCCGGCACATCGGCAATGGCCTGGGTGATGATGCGGGCGCTTTCGCCGTAGCGCTTGACCCGCTCCGGCAGCGTCTTCAGCTGTTCCAGGAGCAGCAGCGCCTGGAAGGCCGTGCCGCGGTAGTTGTGGCAGACCAGTCCCGCCGGCGTCTTGGCACCCTGCCCCTGCTTCGCGCCGCGCATATAGCCGATGTGCTTCAGGAGGAAGAGCTTCTCCGCCAGTTCCGGGTCGTTGGTCGTACAGGCGCCGCCTTCGCCGGAAGCGGTGACTTTGCTCTGCTGGAAGCTGAAGCTGCCGATCGCGCCCCAGCTGCCGACGCCCTTGCCGTCCCAGGAGCCGCCCTGCATCTGGGCGGCGTCTTCGATCACCGGCAGGCCGTGCTTCTCCGCCACCGGCAGGATTTTGCCGAGGTCGGCGGTGGAGCCGTAGATGTGAACCGGCATGATCGCCCTGGTTTTCGGGGTGATGGCCGCCTCCATTTTCTCCGGATCGAGGCACAGCGTCGCCGGGTCGATATCCACGATCACGGGGATCGCACCGACGTAATGCACCGCCATCGCGGTCGCCATCCAGGTCAGGGCGGGGATAATCACCTCGTCGCCCGCCTTGACGCCGAGCGCCTGCAGCGCGCACTCCAACGTTACGGTGCCGTTGGCCATGAAGACGGCGTATTTCGCATTCTGCGAGGCGGCGAACTCCGCTTCGAACTGCTGCTCCATGGGGCTGTTGAACGACCACTGGCCGCTCATATAGAGCTCTTTCAGCTTCTCCGCCGTCTCCTCGGTGCGGATCGGCCACTCCAGGGCCTTCACGGGTTCCTTCAACAGCTTTTCGCCGCCCAGTATTGCCAGATTCGCCATTTTCGCCGCCTTTCCTGATGTATGGATCTTGCATTTCTTGCTTTTCCTGATTATAGTATACTCCATAATCTGAAGATTCAAATATCTAAAAATTGCGAAAGATATCTCAATCTTGCTGAATCTTGCCGATCCGGATACAATCAAAGACACCCTGCTGGCGGGGGCGGGGGAAATCATCTCCACCCGCAACCTGGAGCCGTATCCGGCCGCCCGGGCCGATGATTCTTTCCGGGCGGACCGGCATCTGCACCGGGAGATTCTCTTCATTCTCGAAGGGGAGAGCCGATTCATGCTGAACGGCCGGATCTGCCCGGCCCGCCCCGGAACCGCCTTCCTGCTGGACCGGTGGGAAAATCACAGCTACGGCTACCGCCGGGAAGACCGCAACCTGATTCACCTGTGGATTCACTCCAACGAGGACCGGCTGTACGGCTCGCTGATCGAGGTCGGCTGCGCGGGGCAGTACCATTCGGCGGGGTCGCACATGACCTTCAGCCCGGATCTGCACCATCTGCTCTTGCGCCGCTGGGAGATGCTGGAGAAAATGCCGAGGTGCTCCCCGGAGGCCGCCCTCATCCTGATGAAGCCGCCGGTGGACCTCCTCCTCAACGAATTCGCCCTGCTCCAATTCGGGCTGATCGATTTCCCCGAGGAGAACACCAGCGACATCATGGTCTTCCTCCGCAACTACATCCGCAACGCCAACGGCCGCGGCTGTTCGCTGGAGAATCTGGAGCGGCTCTGCGGCTACAGCCGCTTCCACCTGTCGCGCCTCTTCCGGGAACAATGCGGCCAGACCATCGGCGACTACATCGACGAAGTCCGGCTGCACTTCACCGAAGAGGCCCGCAAGCGCGGCCTGAAGCAGAAGGAGATCGCCGCCGAGCTCGGTTTCTCCTCGCCCTCGGCCTTCTGGTACTGGCACCGGAAACATCAGGGGTAAAATGAAACCAGCAGATTGCCGGAAAGTGGTCCTGTATATCGCCGCCAGCCTGGATGGCTGTATCGCCACCCGCGACCATAATCTCGACTGGCTATTCGCCGTCGAGGGTGAGGGCGACAACGGTTATGCGGAGTTCTATGCGACGGTCGACACGATCCTGATGGGCCGGGTCACCTACGACTGGATCGTCGAACACATGGGCGGCCCCTTCCCCTACCGGGGGCGGGAGTGCTATGTCTTCACCCGAACCCCGCGGGAGAGCAACGAAGACGTGACCTTCATCCATACGGACCCCCTCCTCTTCACCCGGGAGCTGAAGCAGCGTCCCGGCAAAAATATCTGGCTGGAGGGCGGCGGGGAGCTGCTCGACGCTTTCATCAAGGGCAAACTGGTGGATGAAGTGATCGTCACCATCGCCCCGATCCTCCTCGGGAGCGGCATCCCTCTCTTCCGGGAGAACGCTTTCCAGACCGCCCTCCGCCTGAAAAGCCTGCGCCGCTTCAACCAGTTCGCGGAACTCCATTACGAAGTCGTCCGGTAGGGGAATCTACCGGAATTTCACACCGTCCATCATTTTTCTGTTATTCATAAAAAACAATTCACAATTCATTCATGAATAACGACATAAACTATATTTTGTCAAAAATAAGACAAGATTATCTGCAAAAAAGCGACTTCCCCTCTTGACGGCGACGTCAAAATCCGGTATACTTTATAGCAACGAAGGAGACGCATCGTGTACCGGATTCCATTTAAAAACATCGCCCGCGAAAGCGGACTCAGCACCCGGACGCTCTACCGGGTGATGAACAACGACTCCGGCGTGACCGACGGCACCCGGCGGCGGGCGCTGCGGGCGCTCAACAAGTTCGGCTACACCAGCCTCAGCCAGCGCCGGGACCGCTCCATCCTCATCGACGTGGAGCCGCAGGACCCCTTCAAGCAGCCGCTGGCGCTGGAACTGGTCAAGACCATCTCGCCGGAGTGCCGCGTCATCTTCGCCGACAGCATCAACAACCGCGGCGGCTTCCTCGACGACGCCGCCGACGCATCGATTTTAATCACCCTTGCCGGACTCGCCGAACCGCTGCAGAAAAAGCTCCGTTATCAGAATCCCTCCTGCGTGGTCATCAACCTCCTCTGCGGCGGCGGCGGGGATCTCGCCATCGACTCCAACGACTTCCAAGGGGGACGCCTCGCCGCCGATCATCTGCTCGACCTCGGCTGCCGGCATGTGACGGTGGCCTCCCCCCTCGAACACCCCAATCACCGCGACCGGGCGCTGGCCTTCCACGCCCGGATCCTCCAGCGCGCCACCGGAACCCGGGTCGATTTCCAGACCGACTACCGGATCGGCCAAGAGGGCCCCGAAGAGTTCTGGCGGCGCTACTTCCGGCAGATCCACGAACTCCCCGACGCCATCTTCTGTCCTCTCGGCGGACTCGCCGACCACCTCCCCTACTACGCCGAAAAGTTCGCCGGTCTCTCTATTCCCGGCGACCTCGGCATCGTCGGCTACAACCGGCCCGAAGAACGCGGTTCCCAGCAGCTTTTTCAGCTCGACACCGTCACTTTCGACCTGAAGCTGCTGGTCGACTGCTGCCGCTCCTTCGCGTTGAATCCGCCGCTGCTTTCCGATCGGAACAACGCGCTGCGCACCCTCGTCGAACCGCAATTGATTATCCATGGAAGCGTCCGAAACCAACGGGAGAACCAACCATGAAAAAGCATTCCCTTTTTACCCTGATCGAACTCCTGGTCGTCATCGCCATCATTGCCATCCTGGCGGCCATCCTCCTACCGGCGCTCAACAAAGCGCGGGAGAGGGGGAAGAGCATCAGCTGCACCAACAACCTGAAAAGCATCGCCACCGGCGCCCTGCAATATGCCGGGGACAACCGCGACTTCATGCCCCCCTGCTACGGCGTCGATGTCGACTGGCTGATCAAGCGCAACACCATCAGCTCCAATCTCGGTTCCGAGGCCGCCTGGGTCTACGTCATCAGCCCCTATCTCGGCGTCGCCTGGGAGGGAGCGGCCTCCGCCCCCGCCGGCTTCCGCTGCCCCACGGGGGTCGATGAGGTGTACGTCCACAGCAGCGCCCCCACCGTCCTCGTCACCAATTACGTCTACTACATCCGCATGGGCGCGAAACTCAGCTGGAGCTCCAACAACGTGGTGCGGAAGCTGTCGCGCAACCGGCTTCCCTCCGCCAGCGGCTACGTCACCGACGGACGGGCGCTCACCCCCGGCAACGGCCCCCGTTTCAACCGCCTCTCCGCCGCCGCCGACCTGATCGGGGCCGCTTCGGCTTACGCTCCGCGCCACACCCAGACTTCGAACGCGGCCTTCGTCGACGGGCACGTCCGCACCTTCAGCTACCACCAGCCCCTGAACAAAATCAGCGACATCTATCCCCTCGGCTGGGGAGAAGTCGCCACCTTCTGGAGATAAGCCATGAAACGACTTGCCGCCCTCGCCCTCCTTCTCTTCGCCCTCGCCGGACTCAAAGCCGCCGTCCTCCACGAAGACGACTTCGAAGGACTCGGCGAACTCCGCTTCCACGCCACCCTCAATCCCGGCTGGGTCGGCAGCCGCAAAGCCGCCGAGGAACAGGGGCTCCTGCAAGTTCACCGCCTCGCCCTCTCCACCCAGGGCGAGAAATCCCACAGCGGCGTCATGAGTTACGTCATCGACGTCACCGTCGACAAAAGCGACAGCAAATGGGGCGGCGCCTGCCTCTTCCGGGGGCCGGATTTGCGGATTCCGCTCGACCGCCCGGTCTATCTCTCGGGGTTCATCTATCCGGACCTCCTGCCGCCGGACGTCCAACTCGCGCTCGCCGTTCTTTTCACCTATCCCCATCCGGAAACCGGCAAACCTGTCGCCGGCAACGTCCGCCTTCCGGCAAAAGGCGTCGACCCCGAAGGCTGGCTGGTCTTCGAGGAGGATATCACCGAGCTCACAAAGAAACGCTTCCCCGGCGCGGTGATGACCGGCTACCTGGTGGAAATCCGCTCCGGGCGCGCCTTCCACGGGCAGCGGATCCGCCTCTACCTCGACGACGTCGCCGTCAAGGATGCGCCAAGCGACCTGAAACTCGCCGCCGACGGCACCATCCGCGGCCACGACATCCTGGCCGGGGGACCGTACGAGGTCAACTATCTTTCTTATTACCGCGAAGTTCCGCCCGAAGCGAAGAACCGCGTCTTCAACTCCAGCTTCGAACTCGGCCTTAAAGATTGGTTCCCGATGGTCCAGCGCCTCCGGGCGGACGACCCCGAAATCCCCGACCCCGCCGCTGTTTTCGCCGCGGCGGAGGTCACCGGAGCGCCGCACGGCGGCCGGGTGCTTCAGGTGCGCCGCAACGGCAAAGGGAGCCGGATGCTGCTTCAGTCGCTCCCCCTCAAAATCCGCGACGGCAAGGACTACACCCTCAGTTTTTACGCCCGCGCCTCCCGCGACACCGAGCTCTCGGTCAACTCCCGCAAAGTGAAGCTCACCACCGCGTGGCAGCGCCACACCGTCGCCCTCCCCCAAATCAAGTGCTACGAAACCTGGAACCACAAGAAATTCCCCAACCGCTTCCGGCTGATGCTCGACCAGCGGGGCGACGAAGACCTTGAACTGGACGCCTTCCAGCTGGAAGAGGGACCGCTCACCTCCTACCGGGGCTTCGGCGCGGTCGAAGCGGCGGCGCGCCCCCTGGCCCTCTACGGACTTTTCGGGCCGGAAGAAAAACCGCGCTTCGAAGTCACCGTCTTCAACGACGCCGCCGAAAAGCGCGAAGCCGCCGTCAAGTGGCAGCTGAAAGACTACCGCCGCGCCTCCGTCGCCGAAGGCGAAACGAAACTCACCCTCGAACCGGGAACCGGGCAGCGCTTCACCGTCGAAGCTCCGGCCGGACGGCGCCACTATACACTCTACCTTCGGCTCACCGCGCCGGGCCAGCCGGAGCAGACCGCCGCCGTCTCGGCCTCGGCGGTGAAAAACCTCGCCGGGCTCCCCGGCAACCACTTCTTCGGGGCCTGCCCCATCGAGGGGGATAATCCCCCGAACCTTCACGACATCCTCGAACTCAACCGCCGCCTCGGCTTCTCCTTCCAGGTCAACTACCACACCGCCTACCAGTCGCGCGCCCCGAAGGAGTGGCGCGAAAACAATCCCCAGTGGCGGATGATCGAAAACGTCGCCGACTTCAGCCGCCGGAGCGGTCTAGAAGTACTGCTGACCAATTACGACCCCTTCCCCGCCGGAACCCGGCGCGGCCCCGACGGCGGCGAGCACGTCACCCCCGAAAACCTGCGCGACGTCGAGGAGTACCACCGCGAACTCGCCGCCCGCTTCAAGGGAAAGGTCGCCTGCTTCGAGACCTTCGCCGAATACCTGAAAACGCCGCTCGAAACCCGGGCCGCCGCCGCCGACCTGATGATCCGCGCCGCCTACCGGGGGATCAAGGCGGGGAATCCCGAGGCCGTATTCTGCGCCGTCGGCGAAAATAAGATGGATGAAGGGATGCTCCTCGCCAAGCTGGAAGCGCTGTTCAAGCACGGCACGCTGGCCTATATGGACTATCTCTCCTTGCACCCCTACGACAGCCACACCGCCGCCTTCCCGGAGACGCTGGTGAAGCTCCGCGCCCTGATCCATAGATACAACGGCGGGCAGGATAAGTTCATTCTCGGCACCGAGGGGGGCATTCCCGGCACCGACACGCTCTACTATGACGACATCAACCCGGAGTCGCTCTTCTACGAAAAGTTTCTCTCCGAACTCGACCAGGCGGAGGCGCTGATCCGCAGCAATCTCGTGCTCTTCGGCGGCGGGCTCTTCCGGCGCAACGCCCTCTTCTACCCGTGGAACGGCAAGAACTCCACCCGCAACTCGATGTACCACTTCGTCACCGGCGACAACGGGCTCCACCCCAAGGTGATCTATCCGGCGGCGGCGACGCTGGTGGAACAGCTGTCGGGGGCGGAACCGGCGGGCGAATTCGAAGCGCGCAAAAGTTCCGGGCTGCAAGGCTATCTCTTCCGCAAAAACGGGCGGCTCTTTGCGGCACTCTACCTCTACACCCCGGACCACCGCGAAAAGCAGGCCGTCCTCGCGCTGCCCCCCGGTAAACTCCGGGCCTTCAACCTGGTCGGCGAACCGATCGCCCTCCCCCCCGGCCCCGACACCCGCCTGACCCTCTCGGGCGGCGCGCTCTACCTCCACCCCGGCGAAGGCGTCAGCGACGCGGAGTTCGCCGCCGCCCTGCGGAAGCTCCGGGTGGAGAACCCCACGGTCGGCGTCGTCCTCGGCTCCGACGGCAAACCGGCGGCCGAAATCTTCAACGATTCGCCGACGGAGCTGTCGGGGAAGCTCTTCGCCGAACCGGGGGGCGAAATCGCCGCCTTCCGGATTCCGGCGGGGGAGAAACGCCTCTACCCCCTCCCTTTCGCTCCCGCGTCAGGCGTATTGGCGAACTGGTCGCTGCGCCTCGACACCGACCGGGGGGTGTACCACTCCGGCGACTTCCGGCTGCTGTTCTGCCGGAAGCTGGCGAAGCCGCCCGCCCTCGACGGGACGTTCACCGGTTGGGAGGGCATTCCCTCCTTCCGCCTCGGGGCGGAGCATCAGGTGTCGCTCTACCAGGCGCGCCTCCGCGGCCCGGAGGATCTCGCCGCTGAAATCCGCACCGGCTGGGACGAACAATGCTTCTACCTCGCCGCCCGGGTGACCGACGACCGGCATGAGACGCCCCATTCGTCGCCGGAGCTGCTGTGGGCCAACGACGCCCTGCAGCTTCTCTTCGTCATGTCGGGCGACCTCGCGAACGCCTCGTCGGGGAACCTCCTGGAGCTGGCGGTCAGCGATACGAAGAGGGGTCCGCGCTTCAGCGTCACCAATACCGAGCGAAGCGACCGCCCGGATCTCGCGAAACTGCGGGCGGCGGTGCGGCGCGAGGGGGGCGACACCTGCTACGAGCTGGCGATCCCCTGGGAATTCCTGAAGCCGGGCTTCAAGCCGGATAACGCGCTTCTCCCCGGTTTCAACCTGGCGGTCAGCGACAACGACGGCGGCTGGGCCCCCGCCCCGGCCAAACTGGGCGGCTACGAAAAGTCGCTCCAGCTCGCCAAAGGGCTGGTGGACAGCAAAAACCCGGCCTTTGCCCCCCGCCTCTACTTCCTTAAGTAGGCAGCTGGAACCGGCGGCGGTAATCCCGGGGAGAGAGCTGGTAGATCTTGCGGAACTGCCGGGCGAAGTAGTTGGAGTCGGAGAATCCGGTCTGCAAGGCGATCTCGGTGACCGGCCGGTCGCTCAGCCGCAGCAGTTCGGCCGCCTTCAGCGCCCGGATCCGGATCAGGTAGTCGATGGGGGAGTAGCCCGTTGCCCGCTTGAACACCGGAATCAGCGTGCTCGGCGCCATATTGGCGATCCGGGCGATGGCGGCGATCGTCCACTCCCCGCAGTACTCCTTCTCCAGGCGGCTGATGACTTCGCCGAGCCGGTTGAGGCTGCGCATCATGGGGTCCGGGCATTTCGCGTATTCGCGCGAAATAAGCACGAAAATCTCGATGCTCTTCGCCAGCAGCAGGAGGTCGCAGCCGGGGAGGCCGCGCTCCAGCTCCGTCGTCATCGAGTGCAGCAGATTGACCACCGGCAGCAGCGCATCCGTGGAAATCCGCAGATGGCTCTGAAAGCGGTGGTATTTGCGGTAGGCCGGTTCGAAGAGAAACAGCGCGTTGTATCCCGGCAGCGAACGCATGCTTTTCAAGTGGTCTTCGAGCGAAGCATCGTCGAACATGATGTTCGAAAGCGACAGTCCGCTCCGCTCGAGAAAGTAATGCTCGGTGTTCCCCCGGATGAGGAAGATGTCGCCGGCGGCCACCCGGTAGCGCTCGCCGTCGATCCACTGGACGCCGCATCCGTCGGTGACGATGACCAGCTCCGCAAAATTGTGCTGGTGGCGGATGTCGGTCAGGTCGTTCTCATGCTGCGCCGCCCCGGCGCCGTGAATGTTCCGTACGGTAACAGGGTAACGTCCTTCCGGGAAAAAGTCTTTCCGGTCGGCGGTCACGGTATCCATAGGTTCCTTCTCCCTATTTCGTAATATAGTACTGGTAAATCGTTATTTTGTCAAGGTTCGGAAGCGGGAAATGTGGTATAATTAATACAGAAACCGCAACCAACCAGGGAGGAATGGCAGCATGACGGGAACTTTCAGATTTTCATTCGGGCCGTGGAACATTCACGAAGGCGAAGACCCCTTCGGGCCGCGGGTGCGCCGCACCATCGAGTACGCCGATAAGCTGAAGCTCTATCGGGAGCTCGGGTTTGAAGGCGTGCAATTTCATGATGACGATGCGGTTCCGGAGATGAACGACCTCACTCCGGCCCAGATCGTCAAGCGGGCCGAAGAGCAAAAAAAGATACTCGACGACCACGGCCTCACCGCCGAATTCGTCGCGCCCCGGCTGTGGATGGATCCGCGCACCATCGACGGCGGCTACACCTCGAACGACCCCGCGTGCCGCCGCTACGCGCTCGAACGGAACCTGCGCTGCGTCGACATCGCCCGCGCTCTCGGGACTCGTAATATCGTGTTATGGCTGGCCCGCGAAGGCACCTACATCCGCGAAGCCAAGGACTCCGTCACGGCGGTGGAACGCATTGCGGGCGCGATTCAGGCCATGCTCGACTACGACCCCGAAATCCGGGTCATGATCGAGTCGAAGCCCAACGAACCGATGGATCACACCTACATTCCGACCATCGGCCACGCGATCGGCCTCGGGCTGCTGACCTCCGCCCCGGAGCGGGTGGGCTGCCTGATCGAAAGCGCCCACGCCATTCTCGCGGGGCTCGACCCCTCCGACGAAATGGGTTACGCGATGGCCCACAAGAAGCTCTGGAGCGTGCACCTCAACGACCAGAACGGGCTGAAATTCGACCAGGATAAGAGCTTCGCTTCGGTCGATCTGCGGCGCGCCTTCAATCAGGTGCGGATTCTCGACCGTCACGGCTTCGGCAACAGCGGCGAATGGGTGGGGCTCGACGTCAAAGCGATGCGCACCCAGAAGGATGAGACGGCCCTCCGCCACCTTGCCAACAGCCGCCGTTTCTTCCTGCGTCTCTTGGAGATCAGCCGTTCGCTCGACGAGGCGGCGATCGAAACGATGCGCAACGAACGCGACTACGAAGCGCTCGACGCCTACATCATGGACGCGCTTCTCGGGCGATAACCCTCATCCGACGCAGTGGTGGGCAAAAAGAAGGCACACCCCGAAGATGCCCCATCTTCGCCTACCACAGCGAGCAGAAAAACATCATCAGGATGTGCCTAAAAAGGCACCCCGATAAGCCGTTTCTCTGCCAGACGTTGCTATGAAGTGGTAGTTCAGATGGGACGTCTGTATCCGGTTGTAGAATTTACTTCTTGACTTGCTTTGGTCTCTCCTCGTTCCAGTATGACAAGTAGTCATAATGTACTTCAAGAATCCTCCAAATGCAACCCCGACCGGTACCGGCGCTCCCCTTTTTCAACAACCCCCTGCCGCTTCGACGAAGATGGAGCCATGCTCTCTTCATAAATCAAAAAAACGCATTTTCATCGCATTCGAATGCAACACCTGCTGCATCGATTTGTCGCATTTTCATCGTCTCCCCTCTTGCCGTTTCCGGTCGATTACAGTATAATTAATATCGTAATCAAGCAAGCAACGGGAAGCGTTTTTCATGCGGCACATTTTGCATCGAGTCAATATCCGCGAACTGTCGCGGGAGCTGAAGATCAATCCGGCCACCCTGTACCGGGCGCTGGATGAAGAGGCGCCGGTCAAGCCGGAGACCCGGCGGCGCATTCTCAACGAGCTCACCCGCCGGGGCGTCTCGTTCAACACCGTCCGGCCGCGCCGGATCGTCATCGACCTGCGTCCGAACGATACGTATATGACCTCGCTGGCGCTGGAACTGCTCCAACTGCTTCCGCTCGAACAATTCAATTACAAGCTCTCCCACGCCCATACCGACCGCGGCCGCTTCCTCCGGGCGGTCGAAGAGTCGGACGCGGTGGTCTTTCTCTCTTACCCCACCGACGAAACGCTGGCCGCCGCCCGCGAAGCCAATCCCGACGCCTTCCAGATCGTCTGCAACCATTCGGACGGCGGCGACATTTCGATCGACCCCGACAACACCGCCGGCGGCGTGGCCGCCGCCCGTTACCTGTATGAGCGCGGCCACCGCCGGATCCTGCTCGGAACCGCCTACGACCAATCCAACCACCTCGACCGGTACCGCGGTTTCGCCGGGGAGCTCCAGTATCTCGACCGCCGGGCGCAGGCCGAATTCCTGCTCTTGCCCGAGCGTAAAAGCTGGACGAACGCACCGCGACTCCTGGAGCGGCTCGAGGGGAAAACCGCTTTCGTCGCCCTCTCCGGCATCCTGGTCTGCGACCTCTGGATCGCCCTCACCCGGGCCGGCATCCGGGTGCCGGAGGAGGTCAGCCTCTTCTGCTTCGACAATCCGGTCGCCGACGCCAACGGCAACCTCTACCACCTCTGGGCGGGGTGCCCGCCCCTCCCCTTCGAAGTCAGCCGCCTGGAGTGCGACAGCGGCCAGAAACTGCGCGAAATCGCCCTGCTGCTCCACGAACTCCCCGCCGTCAAAGGCCGAAACCTGAAAATTCACATTCCGTTCCATCTGATCGAAGGCAATTCCGTCATAACCCGTACAGGAGAATAAACCATGCGCCGCCATTTTTTCACCCTGATCGAACTCTTGGTCGTAATCGCCATTATCGCCATCCTCGCCGCCATCCTGCTGCCGGCGCTGGGGAAGGCCCGCGAAGCCGCCCGGCGCGCCAACTGCGCCGCCAACCAGAAGCAGCTGGGGCTGGTCTCCGCCTCCTACTCGAACGACTACCGGGGGCAGATCATGCCGTACAAGAAATACGTCTACTGGGGCGCCGACTGCTACTGGACCACCGGCTTCTCCATCTATATGAAATTCGAAGAATTGGACAGCAATAAAAATCCGAGCAATCCCCGGTTCCTCAAACTTAATACCTGCCCCACCGGAGCCGCCACGTTCGGAACCAACACCGGCGGGCTCGCCTATAACGCCTGGATCGTCGGGCAGAAGCTCAGCCGGGTGCGCCGGCCCGGCCAGGTCGTCCAGCTCGGCGACGCCATCCGGAATCCGGGGGGCTGGTTCGAAGCGGGCATCCAGTACCTCGACACCTATCTCGGCTACTACCACCGCTCCCAGGGCTTCGCCCTCAACGGCAAAAGTCTGCTGATGGGCCGGGGCTCCTCCAACGTGCTGCTGCTCGACGGGCATGTGGAAAACGGCAACAAAGACCGTATTTACGGCAATTTACAAAAGGATCTGTGATGAAAAAATTCCGAATTTTCACTTTGCTCCTGACAGGGCTTCTTCTCTTCAACGCCCGCGCGGCCGAAGATGAGGAAATGCTCGACGTCTCCGGCTGGTTCGAGTGCCCGCTGCCCTGGGAGAAGGCCCCCCACCCCGGCTCCGCCCTCAACGTCGGCTTTCTCAACCACCGGCCCGCCGGCCGGTACGGCTTCCTGACGCGGGTGGGGGATCACTTCGAATTCGCCGGACGCCCGGGAGAGGCGGTTCGCTTCTGGGGAACCAACGTCGCCATCCACGGCTGCTTCCCCGAAAAGGAGCTCGCCCCCGGGCTGGCGGCCACCTTCGCCGCGCAGGGGGTCAACCTGGTGCGGATGCATTTTCTCGCCAACCGCGTCGAACTCCTGTTCAACAAAGAGGGTGAATTCAACCCGGACATGCTCGACCGCTTCGAATTTTTCGCGGCGGAGCTGTACAAACAGGGGATCTACCTCTATCTCGACCTCAACGACAAGCTCGCCTACGACTCTTTTATCGGCCAATCCTGGCACTGGCCGCAGCCGCCGGAATACACCGCCCAGTTCGACCCGGAAGTGGCCGAAGGCGTCCGCAACTACGCCCGCAAACTCTACACCCGCGTCAATCCGTACACCGGGCGGAGCATCATCGACGAGCCGGGGGTGGCGCTCTACCAGATCATCAACGAACGCACCATGCTGATGGGCGGACAGATCGCCAAACTGCCCCCGCGCCACAAAGAGAAGCTGGAACACCGCTGGCAAGCCTTCCTGAAAGAGCGGCGGCTGCCGGAGCGTCCCCTGCCCGATGAACTCAACGCCGACGCCGTCGGCAGGCGCTTCGCCTTCGAGGTGCACCGGAGCCACCTCGCCGACATGCACGGATTTCTGCGCTCCCTCGGCGTCCGGGTTCCGATCTGCGGCTCCAGCAAGCCCTTCGGGCCGGGCGACGCCCCCGCTTCGGCGGGGATGGATTTTCTCAGCAGCCACTCCTACTACGACGATCCGCGCGGCGATATGTCCGCCATGCCGGAGAAACCGATGACCTGGTGGGGCCGGCCGCCGCTGATCGAAAAGCCCTGGGCTCCCGCCTCGATGATGACCAACCTGGGTCAGGTTTCACTCGCCGGGTATCCGCGGGTGCTGGGCGAGTGGAACTACTGCTACCCCAATTTCAACCGCTGCGAAGGAGTCCCGATCCTGGCGGCAATGGCCGCCTATCAGTCGGTCGACGCCCTGGTCTACTACTGCGCCTCCGGAACCGGTTACCGGGGCAGCTGGGATCGCTTCCGGGAGAATCCCGGCATCGTCATCCACTCGCAGCAGACCGATCCGGCGACCTGGGGGCAGTCCCAGATGGCCGCGCTGATCTACCGCCGCGGCGACGTGGCTCCGGCCAAACGGCAGCTGACGGCGACCCTGCCGGAGGAGGCGCTGGTCGAACAGGGAATCAATGTGATGAATAAACTCCCCTTCCTGCCCGGACTCGGCCGCTATTCCCTCCGCATCGGCCCGGCCAATCCGCTCGGGAAACGGGCGCTCTCCGCCGCCGCTCCGGAAGAACACTACCGCCAACTGCTCGCCGAACTCGGCGACCGCCGTTCCGACGGCAACCGGGTGGTCAACGACACCGGTGAAATCCGCCGCTACGTTGCTCCGGCGCTGTTTCTGGTCGATACGCCGCGCGCCCAGCTGGTCACCGGCGAACTCGACCGGTTGGCCGAAACCGGCGACCGCCCGGCCGACCTGACGCTGGAGACCCCGATGAAACGGGGCGCGATCTCCCTGGTGTCGCTGGACGGCAAACCCTTGCGCACGTCCGGCCGGATGCTGCTGACCGCGGTCGCCAACGCCGCCAACCGTTCGATCCGGGCGGACGTCGGGAAAAAACGGCTGTACGACCCCGGCGCCGCCTCGGTGGTGGCGGAGCCCTTTACCGCCACCATCGGCGTCCGCAACGAGGAGGCGCTGAAGGTGTACCTGCTGCACCCTTTGACCGGCGAGCGGCTCCGGGAGCTGCCGTCGGAGCCCGCCGACGGCGGACGCCGCTTCCGGATCACCCCGGCCGACGCCTCGATCTACTTCGAACTCGCCCGCTGACTAACCCGCATATTGCATGAAAAGGTCGATGCATTGAGCAAAGATTTTGAGAATCAGCAAGTTGCAAAACCACAGACGATAACAAGTTATCGGCGAGGATTTTGTAAGTTGATGAGATCAAAAGATTGCTCAAGGCGCGACCGGCTTCATGCAATATGCGGGCTAATCGTAGGGGGCGCGGCGATACTGGGTGGGGGTCTGGTGGTGCCGCCGCCGGAAGTGGCGGCAGAAGTTGGTGTCGTCGCGGAAGCCGCAAATTTCGGCGATCCGGCCGATGGGGGTGTCGCCGCCGCGCAGCAGCGCTTCCGCCCGGCCCATCCGGCGGGCGGCGATGTAGAAATGGGGCGTCTGGCCGATCTTCTCCCGGAACAACCGGGCGAATGTCGAGCGGTGAATATCGAGATAATCGGCTACGCGGTTGACATCCAGATCAAAATTTGACAAATTGTCGTTGATAAAGCGGACAGCCGCCTGAATCAGGTCTTCCCCCGCCCTCTCTTCCTCGGAATATCCCAGAAGTTCGAGAATCAGCGCCGTCACCCGGCGCGCCGCCGCCGGGGAAGCGTCGCCGATCAGCCGCGCCATCGTATCGAGCCGTTCGCCCGCGAATTCCGGCGGCATCCGAAAACAGCGCGGCAATCCGTAGCCGGAGAGAATCGGCACCGCAAGGGGGCCGTCAAAGCAGAGCCAGCGGACTTCCCAGAAGTCACTGCTTGCCCGCAGCCGGTGATCTTCGCCGGGAAGATAAAAGAAGACGCTCCCCGGCTCCTGCGAAAACTCCTGTTGATACAGAGTAATTCCTCCGGTTCCGGCAACCGTGAACATCATCTCGACAAAGGAGTGCTTCATACCGGGGGTATATTGCTCGCGATCCGGAATCAAAACGCTCCTCCCGACGGTACGCCCGTAGAGAGGAAACGGCACCGCCGGATAACAGGCGAGATTCTGCCGCGAATACGCCTCATACTGACCAGCCATCCCTTACTCCTTCAAATTGACAACAAGACAAGACATATTGCCGATTGACTTTCCTTTGAAATATAGTATACTTATCCGCAAATGTCAATGGGAGGAGCTCATGCGCACCATCGAAATCGCCGGCCAAGAGATCGTCATCAACAGCAACCCCGTGCAAATCCGTTCGGGGGCCATGCACTACTTCCGGGTTCACCCGGAGTACTGGCGCGACCGTTTGCTCAAACTGAAGCAATGCGGGCTCAACACCGTCGAAACCTATCTCGCCTGGAACTTCCATGAAGCGAAAGAGGGAGTGTTCGACTTCGCCGGCTGGCGCGATTTCGGGCGGTTCCTCGAAATCGCCGCCGAACTCGACCTCATGGCCATCGTCCGGCCCGGCCCCTACATCTGCTCCGAGTGGGACTTCGGCGGGCTCCCCGCCTGGCTGCTCGCCAAAGCGGGTATGCGCCTCCGCTGCGTAAATACCCCCTACCTTGCCGCCGTCGACCGCTATCTCGCGGCTGTGTTGCCGCAACTTGCCAGACTCCAATGGGATAACGGCGGCCCCGTCATCATGATGCAAGTCGAAAACGAATACGGCTCCATCTGCAAAAATCACGGCTACCTCGAACACCTCGTCCGGCGCTTCCGGGAGCACGGCGTCACCCTCCCCCTCTTCGTCTCCGACTGGGCAAACGAGGAGATCCTGACCCACGGCTCCACGCCGGAAACGCTGCTGACCGCCAACTGCCGCAACCACCCCGGCCGCTACCTCGACGTCATTCAGAAGCTGCGTCCCGGCGTTCCCGAAATCATCATGGAGCTGTGGTCGGGCGTCGCCCACTTCGAGGGCTGCGACTACCGGCGGCACGACCCCGACGCCGCCCGCCAGGACGTCGAAGAGCTGCTGAAGCGCAACGCCAACTTCAACTTCTATATGTTCCACGGCGGCACCAGCTTCGGCTTCATGCCGGGGGCCGTCGCCGACCACGACTTCTACCGCCCCTACCTCAACAGCTACGACACCGACGCGCCGCTCGACGAGGCGGGGAACCCGACGCCGAAATACTTCGCCATCCAAAAATTGATCAAACAATATCGCCCCGAAGCCTTCACCGCCGAACCGGAACGCCGTCCCGCCCGCGCCTTCGGGCGCATCGATTTCATCGAGCGGGTCTCCCTCTTCGATTCGCTCGAAATATTGTCGAAAAAACACGAATCCGCCGCGCCTCTCCGGATGGAAGAGCTCGGTCAGGATTACGGCT
This sequence comes from Victivallaceae bacterium, assembly GCA_031547585.1. Taxonomy (GTDB): domain Bacteria; phylum Verrucomicrobiota; class Lentisphaeria; order Victivallales; family Victivallaceae; genus Victivallis. Next base: position 639 of record JAVBRV010000413.1, on the reverse strand, counting down.
TCATCCTCTACCGCACCGATGTTTCGGAGCTGCCGGAGAAACCGTACACCCTCACCATCCGCCACCTTCGCGACCGCGCCCAGGTGTTCGTGGACGGGCTCCCCGCCGGAACCCTCGGCCGCAACGACCGGATGCAGGAGCTGGCCGTCAATCCGGGGAAGCTCGACCTCCTGGTCGAGAACCGGGGCCGGGTCAATACCGGGATGCGCCATGACACCTGCCTCACCAAAGGCCTCGAAAGCGTCTACCTCGACAGCCGCGAAATCTTCGGCTGGGAGATGCATCCCCTGCCTCTCGACGATCTCTCCGGACTCCGTTTCTCCACCGCTCCGGTTCAAAAAAATACGCCCGCGTTTCACAGGGGCGTATTGAAGGTGGAAGTTCCCGCCGACACCTGGTTGCGGGTTCCCTACGGGACGAAAGGCGTCGTTTGGATCAACGGCTTCAACCTCGGGCGCTACACTTCCCTGGGGCCGCAGTTCGCCCTCTATCTCCCCGCTCCGCTGCTGCGGGAGGGAGAAAACGAGGTCATCCTCCTCGAACTCCACGACCTCCGCGAACCCTTCGCCGAAGCCATCGACCACCCCGATCTCGGACGCGAGGTCACGATGGCCTTATAGGCGAAGCGATATCGGGTAG
>JAVBRV010000012.1:0-5926 GCA_031547585.1 Victivallaceae bacterium | reverse complement strand
CGAAAGTAAGGCTAAATCCGGGAAAGCAACGATCAAAACGGAACTCCCGGCAATCGATTTCAACCTGGTCCCGGAATCGGCTCCGAGCCTGGCGTTCGATTCCGGTCTGGTTGCCACGTCCGGGGGATTCATCGACGATCCCCTGACCTTCTGCTCGTACCTGAAGCTCGAAGCGGCGCTGAACCTCTCCGCCGCCGATTGGTTCGGAATGAATGAAGCAGGAAAACGACCCTCGGCCCTTTTAGCCGCCGTCTCCTGACCTTAACCTCCCAAAGCAAACTCCTTGCCGGGCGGCAGTGCTTCCCGGGAAGGAGTTTTTAATCTACCGGGAGCCGGAACATGCGAATAAAAGTTGTCGGCAGAAGCTTTTTTGAAGCCCGTCTGGGAACTCGCCGGGAGGCGACTTTACTCCAGCGGTACTCAATCATCTCGACCAACAGTATCGGTCTGCCGGAAAAACCGCCTTTCAGCCGCTATTTGCTGACCAAGCCCAATCTACTGATCCTCCGCTTCGACGACGTGGACGAAGGCTTCCCGAACGCCATGACCGATTCGCAAGCCCAAGCTTGGCGAACTTCCCGAGCCGGAGTTTGCCCGCAAATTCTGGAGAAGAGGCGAAAAACGATATTTTTACAGAACAACGCTTGAAAAGAAGTCTCTCATAGGAGCTGACGCTCGCTGTTTGCGGTCAGGGGCGCTGTAGGTTATAGATCATTTGAAAGCTATGTGCCGTACAGAAATGTGGCTTTTGTTCGAACTGCATTCGATTTTAGAGACACAAAAAAAGCTCCCGTTGCCGGGAGCTTTTTTGTGCGGACAAGTAGATTACTTGTTCTCGACGATCAGGCCATCGCCATAGACCAGGCTCTCGATGGAGATACCGAAGAACGTGTTGTAATAAACGTTCTTGCTGTTCTTGCCGGTGGTGGGGGTACGCAGCGATCCGCAGCCCGCGACAGTGGCGAGAAGTCCGGCGACGGCGACGAACATCAGAAGTTTCTTCATCTTTTTCTCTTTCGGTTCAAATTTTTAGAACGAATCGGCAATCGTCTTTGACGAGTTTCCCGACCCTACGTTAGATAAGATATTCCCAATCAAACTTTTTTCAACTGAGTTTTGCTTAAAAAATACAAAATGCGCAGTTCTGGCAAGCAAAGTTATTCGACGCTGCTCCGTTTTGCTTGGAGAAGGTGGGAGGGGGCTCGGGGGAAGCGAAGTTTTTTTTCTTCTCGGCGTCCGCGACGATATTTCAAACAGCGGGAGGGGCGGTGGATTCGCGGATGACAAGGCGGGTTTGGAGGATTTCGCGGGGGAGGGGTTGGCGGCCGTTGTTTTCGAGGTAGTGGTCGATGGCTTGGATGGCGGCTTCGCCGGCTTCTTCCATGGGGTGGCGGATGGTGGTGAGGGGTGGGTTCCAGCAGGCGCTGGGGGGGTAGTCGTCGAAGCCGACGACGGAGACGTCTTCGGGAACGCGGAGTCTTTGTTGACGGAGGGTGCGGATGGTGTGCCAGGCGAGTTCATCGTTGGTGGTGAGGATGGCGGTGACGCGGGGGGTGGCGGCGAGAAGCTGCCGGGCCATGGTTGCGGGGTCGGGGCTGTTTTGTTCATCGACGACCCATTGCGGGAGGATGTCGATATTGGCTTCGCGCATGGTGTTGCGGTATCCTTCGAAGCGTTGGAGGTGGTTGAGGGTGCGTCCCCGGCGGAGGTAGCCGATGCGGCGGTGGCCGAGTTCGAGGAGGTGGAGCGTGGCCTGGCGGGAGCCGAGGTAGGAGTCGTTGTCGATGAAGCCGATGCCGGGGAGAGTGGTGGTTTCGTCGACCAGCATGACGGGCAGTCCGGAGAGGGAGAGTTCGCCGAGTTCGCGTTCGAAGGCGGAGGGGATGAGGAGGATGACGCCGGAGCATTGCTGGTCGCGCAGTACGGAGAGCAGCGGTTCGCGTTCGGTTTTGTCGTAGAAGATCATATTGCCGCTGAGGTGGTCGTGTTTCTGGAGGTAGCGGTTGATGCCGCTCATCACGCCGGCGATATAGGGGGCGACGACGGGGGTGCTGCTGACGATGGCGATGCGGCGGCGCCGCCCGGAGTCGTAGTTGACTTTGAAGTTGTATTGGCGGAGGAGGGCCAGCACCTGTCGCCGGGTCTCTTCGCTGACGCCGGTGCGGTTGTTGATGACCCGGGAGACCGCCGAGGGGGAGATTCCCAGTTCGGCGGCCACGGTTGAAAGTGAAATTTTGCCTGGTTTTCTTGCCATGATTGTGTTACCATATCCGTTCGGCGGGGATTTGTCAAGATTCTTTTGCGATAAAAAATAGATTTTCACTTGAAATCGGCAAATTTCAGCTTAGATTATCTTGCGCAAAATAATTATTAAAAGAAGTGTTGGATAAATGGCGAAGGGTTCCGCTATTTATCCGTCACTTGTCTAACGGAGTTATGGGTATGAAGTTATCGTTGAATGGGGAGTGGCGTCTGGCGTTCCGGATGCCGGGGGCGAAGCAAGTGACGGAGATGGCGGCGCAAGTGCCGGGGAACGTGGTGGGGGACCTCACCCGGGCGGGAATCGTGCTGGAACCCTATTATGGAACCAATACCAATCTCTTGCGTCCTTTTGAATTTGTGGATTGGACGTTCCGGAAAAACTTCCGGGGACCGGCGGTTGCACCGGGCGAACGGCTCGAACTCCTGCTGGAAGGCGTGGACACCATCGCCGAGATTTTCATCAACGGACAATCCGCCGGGAAAACCGCCAATATGTTTATCGAGCACCGCTTCGATATTACGGAACTGGTTCGGAGGGAAGAAGAAAACGAAATAACGGTTGCCGTCGTTTCATCCGTCAATTACGCCCGTCAGTTCAAACGCCCGTCTTTCACGACGGCGCTGCCCTACAACTATGAGGGGCTGTTCCTTCGGCGGCCGATGCACAGCTACGGCTGGGATATCGCCCCCCGTGTGGTCGGGGCCGGGCTCTGGCGCGGCGTCTCCATCGAGACCGTTAAACCGGACCGCTGGGACGAGCTCTACCTCTATACCCACCAGGCCGATGCGAAGGACGCCCGGCTGATCCTCGACTGGTCCTTTGCAACGGCGGCGGAAACGCTCGACGGCTTCACCGCCAGGCTCACCCTGCGTTCGGGCGATTCCGTGCTGGAGAAGGAGTTCGTGCCGCGCTTCGTCACCGGTTCGCTCGATTTTCATCTGCCGAAGCCGCGCCTCTGGTGGCCGCTCGGCTCCGGGGAGCAGCCGCTCTACGAAGTAACGCTGGAGCTGTTCCGCGAGGGGAAGAAGCTCGACACCCGGGTCTGGGAGACCGGCATCCGCGACCTTCACCTCATCCGCACCGAGGAGCTGGCCGACGACGGTTCGGGCGAATTCAAGTTCACCGTCAACGGCGAAACCATCTTCATCAAGGGGTCGAACTGGGTTCCCGCCGACATGACGCACGGTGAACGCCCCGAACGGATCGTTCAGGGGCTGGAACTCTTCAAGGACCTCGGCTGCAACATGGTCCGCTGCTGGGGCGGCGGCGTCTACGAAGATCACGACTTTTACGACTACTGCGATCGGAACGGCCTCCTCGTCTGGCAGGACTTCATGTTCGCCTGCGAAATGCCGCCCGCCGACGAGTGGTTCCTCGCTGAAGTGCGCCGCGAGGCGGAGGCGGTGATCCGCAAGCTCCGCCGACACCCCTCGATCGCCATCTGGAGCGGCGACAACGAATGCGACGAATTCGCCTTCTACCGCCCCGCCAACATGCGCCGTCCCCCCTCCGCCAACCGGATCACCCGGGAAGTGCTGAAAGAGATGGTGAACGTGCACGATCCGGCGCGCGACTACCTGCCGAGTTCGCCCTATCTCGCCGATTCGCTCTGGCGGCGCAACACCCGCTACAACTCCCCCGAGCAGCATCTCTGGGGACCGCGCGACAATTGGAAAAGCCCCTTCTACAAGGACAACAACGCCATTTTCGCCAGCGAAATCGGCTATCACGGCATGCCGTGCGAGAAAAGCATCCGTAAATTCATTCCGGAAGCGTCGTTGAACGGGCGGATCGGCAACCCCGATTGGCTCTGCCACGCCTCCCAGCCCTTCAATGACCTGGAAGGCCCCTACAGCTACCGGATCAAGCTCATGCTCGACCAGGTCGAAGGCTTTTTCGGCGAAATTCCCGCGGATCTCGACGGCTTCATCCGCTCCTCGCAGATCGTCCAGGCGGAAGCCTTCAAGTTCTTCATCGAGAACTTCCGCATGAAGAAGGGGCGCAAAACCGGGCTCATCTGGTGGAACGTCATCGACGGCTGGCCGCAATTCTCCGACGCGGTGGTCGATTACTATTATGAGAAGAAGCTGGCCTATACCTACATCAAGCGCGCCCAGCAGTCCTTGTCCCTGATGTTCTCCGAGCCGGACGCCTGGTGTCTCACCCTTCACGCGGTGAACGACCGCCCGCGTCCCGTCGCCGGAACCTTCCGCGTCACCGATCTCGACACCGGCAAGCTCGAAATGGAGGGTGAATTTACAGTTCCGGCCAACGGCGGCGGCGTCGTCGACCGCCTCCGCGTCTGCCAGGGCCATCAGCGCATGTTGCTGATCGAGTGGGAGTGCGAAGGGGAGAATATGGCCAACCATTATCTCCTCGGCACTTCGCCCGTCTCGCGCACAAAGTATGACGGCTGGCTCGAAAAAATCGGTAAGCTGCCGCTCTGAAAAGAGCTGGCCGGCTCCCCAAGGTAGGGCGCTCTGTCCTCAGAGCGCCGTTCACGTTGCATGGTCTTTGGGGTAAGGCTACACCCAACTCCGTGTCCATCCGCTTGCCATCCATAGCGCAACAGCGCCACGGAGGATAGTCGAGAGGGTATCTGGCCGGGCGCGAGATGCGAACGGTTTCCGGCCACGGCGGAGCGCGCTGGGCTCATAAAAAGGCAGGCGAAGCCGCCTTTTTATGGCAGCGCTCCGCCGGTTGGTATTTACTTGAGGACCGCGTTTCGCTTGCCGAAAATTCTTTCGGCATGCGACCAGCGCTGTCCGCGCGCTGGACTGCGTCCCGGTATGACCGGGTGCAGACAGATGCTTCGCATCTTTTCTTTTTTTTATTTGCCCGGACGCACCAGTTTTCCGGTGTGTGAAAATGGCGCGCCCGCATCGAATGCCTGACGCAGAGCGGATAGTCCTCCGGCACCGGCAAGATTGTAATCCGTAATCGCCACGCGGATGCGGCCGTTCACGCCGGGAGTCGGCAAACGCAGTTCAATCGGGTTTCGTTTGCGGTCAAATTTGATTTCCATTCCGGCGAACAATGTGGCGCGATGGCCTTTCTTCAACAAGTCCAGCTCCTCGCGGACGACTGCTTCGAGTTCTCGCGGCGTGAGTTCGACCACCACGACGCGGTTTTCAAACGGGAAGAGGTTGAAGATCTGTTGCCGGGTGCGCGCGCCTTCGTGCACGTAGTCGCCGGGCCGGAAATTGTAAATCGCCGCTTCCGCGGGCGCGGCGTCGAGCATGAGTTTGGCGATGAAGCGCCCCAATGGCGTGTCGGTGAACACCGACGGCGACGGCTCCGGCAGCGGTTCCGGGAGAACGATGGCGATTTCTCCGGCGGCGGCTTCGGCGGCGCGATACTGCTCCGCAATCTCCGGCGGCAACGCCGCTCCGGGCGCGTCCGGAGCTGGGCGGAGCAGCCGCGCCCGGAAACGCGGCCGCCCGGGCGGCTCGATGCGCACGGTGATTTCGGCGAGACATTCGCCGTGTTTGCCGGGCTGCACGTAGAGGGCGCGGCCGATCCGTTCGCCGGGATTTTCGACGTGGGTGTGGCCGCCGAGCACAAGATCGATTTCGGGAAATTCGGCCAGCAGCTCGTACAGACGGTTGCCGCGCCCGTAAAGTCCGTCGTGGCGCAGCAGGACGACAAGATCGGGCTTGGTGC
>JAVBRV010000422.1:0-2522 GCA_031547585.1 Victivallaceae bacterium | reverse complement strand
CTTGCTTGATCTCGACGGCATTCCCAACGGTTTCATCTATTTCGACAATACCTTCGAGCTGGCGAAACGGGGGAAGTCGGCTATCCTCAACGCGCTCTATTTCAGGGCGTTGAAGGACTATTCCAGCTTCTCGAAACTGCTTGGGAAAGACAATCAGGCGGAGGAACGCGCCGAAGCACTCCGCGAAACCTGGCTGCGGAGCTTCCGCCACCCCACACGCCCCGGCTGCTTCCGGGATAACGCCGTCATCTATGACCGGGGCTTCCGGATGGTCAATTTCTCCTGCGAGCTGGGCCATTGGGAGGGGAAGCTGCCGGGAATTCTCGAATTCAAACTCTCCGCCGACCGCGATGAAATCCGAAAACTGGAAGTCGCCGATTACGCCGGTTTCCGCGTGCTGGTCAACGGTGAACTCGCTCTCGACCGTCCGCGCCCCCGGCCCACCTGGGGGAGGGAGCCGATGTATGCCCCTGAGACCATTGAACTGCCGCTGAAGAAGGGGGTTAACCACATTCGTTTCGAAGGGGCTTCCAATGCGCTCAACTGGGAACTTTTCCTGCGCGGTGAAAACTTCGACCCCTTCGACACGCGGGTGGGGGAGGGGGAGGCGCTCCGGCCTTTCCGGCTGCGGAGCTGGGTTCCGCCCGAACTCTCGCAGAGTACGCACGGTTACGCCGCTTTCGCCGGTCTCCTCCACAATCAGGAGGAGACGCTGGCGATGCTGCGGCAGACGCTGGCCGATGAATATCCGCGCACCTACCGGAGCGTCCGCGTCCCCTCCTTCTGCCCGGAGGCGGGGGAGGAGCGCGAGAAAGAGCCGTGGATCATGCCCTGCAATACGCCGTGGCCGACCTACTTTTTTCTCTCCGGATTATTCGGGAATGGCGGCGTCAAAGAGGGATTACAGGTGATTCGAAGCTACTGGCGCGATATGGTCGCGGATGGCGCGACGACCGCCTACGAGGAGTGGGGAACCCGCTCCAGCCTCTGCCACGCCTGGGGCGCTTCACCCATTTTGTTCTTCCACCGCGAACTTCTCGGCGTCCGTCAGGAGACGCTGTATACGGGCGTGCTGACGGTGCGTCCCAACCTCGGCGACCTTGAGTTCGTCGAGGGGAGGGTGGCGGTCGATTCCGAGCGGATGGTCGAAGTCCGGCTCTGCCGCGAGGGGGAGGGGACGCGGGTGCAGATCAACGCACCTCACGATCTCCCCATCCGGCTCGACTTGACGGGGGTGACGAATCCCCGTCTCGCCCCCGAGTCGAACTTCACCGACGCTCGACGCGAACTCCAGCCAGTGAACTGATCCACGGCTGTTCCGGGTCGTGAAGCGCGAAGCCGATCCGTACATAGCGGGTTCCCGGCTTCAACGACTTGGGAGTCAGGGCGTATTTGCGGAAAGTGCCGTCCTGAAGCAGCTTGAACTCCGTTTCGGTCGGTGTAAACCGCGAATTGTCCGGCGACTCCTCCAGCGAGAACCATTTTTGCGGTTGCCCCGGCGAAGCCTGCTTCCAGAGGAACACCTGGAACTCCAGCGCCCGGAAGCCATCCGGTTTCCCCGCGTCGACGGTGCCAAGCGGCAGCGGTTTTCGCGTAAGGTCGTGCCGGTATCCCGCCGGGAAGTAGAGGTGGAGCCGGTCGGTCTGGTCGAAATGCAGCTGCGGATTGGTTTTGTCGTAGCCATGGAAACCGTGCTGCGAGAAGGGCATGATTTCCCGGTAATTCTTCTGGACCAACAGGATCGGTTCCGGCGGGGTCAGGGGAAGTTTCCCCGCGTGTATGTCAAAGAGCCGCGCATTGGCTTCCTTCACCCCGGAAATCATCTCCCGATAGGGACGATCCACCACATCGATCATACCGAAATTGAAGGCTTCGTTATCATGACCGCGACTGGTCAGCGGCTGATCGTATAGAATGAAGTAGGCGGTTCCGACGCAAAGCGGTTCGGCGGCCATGCGTTCGGTGCTGTACTGGAAGGCGCGCCCACGGTCGCGTTGCGAGGCGACGATGCTCTTGCGGTCGCCGAACCCCTTGAAACCGCGCTCGGTGGTGGTAAAGGCGAACTCCAGCTGGGCATACGGCTTATCCAGCTTCTTCAGCACGGGGAGGACGAAGTTCAGAATCCAGGCATTGTTCATATCGTAAAGATGCAGCGGGACGATGTCGACGAATTCCGCCGCGCCTTCGATCCAATACAGATCCTGGTTCGAGCAATGGGACGCGCCGAGGAAAAGGTGGTTGGGGTCGTAGCGGAGAACCAGTTTCCGCAGCGTTTCATGATAACGGCGCGAAGATTCCTGGATGAACGCATTGAGTTCCGCAGAAGGGACTTTTCTGAAATCAAGAGGCTTGGCCATCAGGGCATCGATGGATTCATCGGAGAGGTTGAACAATTTCCCCGGGTTGCCGCCGGTTTTGGCCGATAAATGTTCCAGCAGGGCCCGCTTGCCATAGGTATTCCCTTTCAGCTGCTGGGCGATGGTGCGGCGGCTCCAGCCGCTTTCATTGCCGAGCTGGTAGCC
>JAVBRV010000405.1:0-9304 GCA_031547585.1 Victivallaceae bacterium | reverse complement strand
AAAAAACCCGGCCCCCGAGGGAGCCGGGCCGGTTTCGTTTATTCTTCGATTTCGACCTTCGGCTCGGCGTCGCGCATCGGCTGCGGATGATGATTCTTATGCAGCTTCTCTTCGCGGCTCCGCGCCTGGGCTTCGACCTTCAGCAGCGCCGCGTCGAACGAGGCGTAGAGGTCGAAATCCTCCACGATCGCGCTGTAGACGTGCGACTTGCTGTTGACGACGAGATTGGTCTGGAAGCGATTCTTCTCATGCTCCATGACGACGTTGACGGACGCGATATGAAGCGTTTCGTCTCCGAGCACCCGGTTTACCTGGTCTTCCACATGCGTGCGGATGGCCGGGGTAATCGCGAACTGACGACCCGTTACTTGAATGTTCATACTTCCACCTCCTTATCAAAACCGGGACTTATTCCCGGTCATTACATTGAAAATCCCTGGCCCAGGTAATGAATCTGCGCCTCTTCATTGGCAATCAGGAATTCGCTCGGCCCTTCGACCAGGATCTTGCCCTGGAACATCAGGTAGGCGCGGTCCACCACGCTCAGCGTCTCGCGGACGTTGTGGTCGGTGATGAGGATCCCCAGGTTGCGTTCCTTGAGCCGCAGGATGATCCGCTGGACGTCGTTCACCGCGATGGGGTCGACGCCGCTGAAGGGTTCGTCGAGCATGATGAACGAGGGGTTCGTCACCAGCGCCCGGGTGATTTCGAGCCGCCGCCGTTCGCCGCCCGAAAGCGTCATCGCCTTCTGCTTCGCCAGCCGGGTCAGCTCCAGCTCGTCGAGCAATTCCTGGCAGCGCCGCCGCCGTTCGGCGCGCGAAATCGCCAGCGTCTCCAGAATCGCCATGATGTTCTCTTCGACCGTCAGCTTGCGGAAGATCGACGGCTCCTGGGCGAGATAGCCCATGCCCATCCGGGCCCGTTTGTACATCGGCATGTGGGTGATGTCGACGCCGCGGAAGCTGATCGCCCCCGAATCCGGCCGGATCAACCCCATCACCATGTAGAAGCTGGTGGTCTTGCCGGCTCCGTTCGGACCTAGCAGACCCACCACCTCGCCGGGACGGACCGTCAGCGAAACCTTGTTCACCACGGTGCGTCCGCGATAGCTCTTCATCAGATTTTCGGCTTGAATCAGGAGTTCGTCACCCTGTTTGTCATCCATATATGCGCTCCTCTTGCTACTAGTATACACGTCCTTTTCCCGCCGTCAAGTCCGGAATGTGGGAAAAAGTCAGGATTTCCTGAATATTTATCTCTCCCCCGTCGACGAGATCCGTCCTTTTTCGCCGAACATCTGTTCGGTTTCGAGGTCGATGACCACCTGGTTGTAGCTCTCCATCCGGCGGTTTTCGAACTCCATCCAGGGCTGTTTCTCCGGCGTGCCGGTGAGATAGATCTTCTGCTCGTCGACCCGGTAGTCGGCCTGCGTGCCGCCGGCGCGCTGCACCTGATTGTTCTCGGTCTTGCGGGTGATGATTACGTTGTTCTGGCCGAGGACGCGCTCCAGCACCCGGCCTTCGCCGAGAAAGAGCCGCGCCGGAATCAGAGGCGACGTCGGCAGCTCGAAGGGGTCGGCGTCCGGATTATCCGCCGCTTTGACCGCCGGGAGCGTCTCCGGTTCGCCCGACCGGGCGAAGAGATAGAGGTCTTCGCACTCCAGGCGGCCCTGGTCGTCGAACACCTTGACCTGGCGGTGGAACTCGGCCTGGTCGCGCTCGAGGTCGACTTCGCCGTTCTCCGCCATCAGGGTGCGGGTGGTGGCTTTGCCGTTGCCGCCGAGCATCTTGGCGAAGGGGGTTGGCTGCCCCGGCTTCTCCGGCGCGGCGTTGTTCACCGCCACCAGGTTGCCGTCGGCCCGCATCCGGATCATCCGGGTGTTCCCCGACTGGAAGGCCGAATCGCTCTTCTCCTTGCCCTTCACCTCGGCGAAAAACAAGGTCAGCCGGTCGGTTTTGAGATCGCCCTGCGGTTCGCGGGAGTGGACGTTGCCCGTACAGACCACCCCGTCGAGCCGCTTGTCGCCGGATTCCAGGGCGTCGGGGTCGGGCAGGCCGCCCGGTGCTTTCTCTTTGACCGCTTTTTCCGTCGGGGTGAGATAGATCTCCATTTTGTCGCAGTCGAGCAGCATGCGGGGGTCGATCACCTTCACATCGTCCTTGAAGGTCAGGCAGTTCCCGCCGTAGGCGAGGTCGCTGCTGCGCGAAGTGATGAGGGTCATCGGCACCTTCGCCCCCGCCGGAGCGTTGGAGTTGGCGCGGATCAGCACCTGGCTGTCTTCCTGAACCCGGAGCCGTTCTTCATCGACGAAAATTTCCAGCGCTTTGCCGGAGAGGGTCTCGTTGCCGCGGGTCAGGGTCGGCCGCTCCCCCGTGAGAGTGATCTTGCGGGCGGCGTTGTTGAACACCGCCCGGTCGGCGACCGCGTTCTCCTGCGGGAGCAGCTTGCCGGCGGCATCCTTGCGGATCATCCGGACTTTGCCGGTACAGATGATTTCGTCGAGTTCGCGCCCTTCGGTCGAGGGGCCGAAGTTGCCGAGCCCGGTGAGGGCGACGGGCTCCGGTTCGACGGCTTCCGGCGCGGGTTCCGGTTTCTCCGTTTTGACGCCGGTGTCGCGAAGGGTCACCAGCAGGTGATCGGTATGCAGCCGCATATCGGTGTCGTCGACCACCACTTTCTCGGCGAATTCACCGCGGTTGGCGAGGTAATCCATCGAGGCCCGGCGGGAGCGGATCGTCATCACCCCCGGCTTGGCGTCCTTGCCGGAAGCGGCGCGCTTGACCCGCACCAGGCAGTTGTCGGTGACCGTGGCGCGCTGTTCATCCTTGTACAGCACGATCTTTTGGCCCGAAAGCATCTCGTCGCCGCGCACGATCCGCGGCGGTTTCTTCCCGGAAAGGGTGGCCGAGCCGGTTTTGACGTCGTAGATCAGGTGGTCGGCGAAGGCCTGCTGTTTGCCCTCTTTTTCCTCTTCCTCGCTCAGTTTGCGGGTGACGACGACGTTGCCGTCGCAGAGGATTCGCGAAACCCCCGACATGCTCTCCCCGGGGCGTTCCTCCGCACCGGCGTCGGCGCGCCGTTCGAGAAAGATGGTCAGCCGGTCACAATGGATGGTGGAGCCGGATTCGTCGACAATCACCTTGCCGGTGAGCGTGATCTGGTTGGTTTCGAGGTCGATGTTCAGGGTTTCGCTCTCGGCGGTGAGAAATTCGTATTTCGCCGGCAGTTTATCGGGGATCCTCCCCGCGACCAGCAGCTTGGTGGGGTCGCTCGCCCCCATCCGCAACACGATATGCACGTCGGATTTGACGGTGATGTTCCGGCGGTTGAGGTCGGCTTCGAAGCCGATGCCGTCGAGGTCGAGCAGGGGGGAGCGGAAAAAGACCGGTTCGCTGCCCGCCGCCATCCGGCTCTCCTGGTCGATGTTCGCCTGGGGGGTGGACATGAGGCCTTCGCAGTAGAGCCGGCGGCTCCAGAAGAGCAGCACTTCGGGGAACGTCGCGCCGAGAGGATAGAATTCGGTCCCCCAGCCGTCCTTGATGGCGTCGATATCCGCGCCGGGGCGGATCATGTCGAGCAGCACCTTTTCGCCCACCAGAAGCCGCCCCTGCTGCGACGCCCGCCCGCAGAAGGCCATGGTCTGGAGCATCTGCTTGTGGTAGACCGGCAGCTTCACATTGGTCAGCACCAGCCCGCGCAGCTGTTCAAGGCCGTCCGCGGCCAGAAGGAAAGGGATCAAGAGCAATCCCGGCAACCATTTCTTCATCAGATCCCCTCCCGTAATGGGTTCAGCGGCGGTAGCGTTCCAGTTCGCCGGGCAGCGTACCCTGTTCGGTCATCAGCTGCCGCAGCACTTCGGCCACCGCGCCGTGTCCGCCCGGAAGCCGGGTGCGGAAGGCGGCCACTTCATCGAGCTCCGGCATGCCGTCGGCCACGGCCGCGGCGATACCGACCCGGGCCATCACCGGCATGTCGATCACGTCGTCGCCGATGTAGAGGCACTCTTCGGGCTTCAGATTTTTCTCCGTCAACAGCATTTCAAAGACGGCCAGCTTGTCGTGGCAGCGTTCGAGGCAGAAGCTCATGCCGAGCTCGGAGGCGCGCCGCCGGTTCGCTTCGGACTCCCGGCCGGAAAGCATGCCGACGAGAACTCCCGTCCGCAGCGTCATCCGGATCCAGTGGCCGTCGCGGATGTGGAAGAACTTCATCTCCCCCTTCTCTCCGTCGTAGCCCACCCGTCCGTCGGTCAACACGCCGTCCACGTCGAGGACGACCGCCCGAATCGCTTTGAATTTATCGGATAAGTTCATGAATCGCCTTCACCTGGGTAAGCACTTCGCGCGCCGTCTTGAAATCGAGCGAGTTGGGGCCGTCGGACCAGGCCTCTTCCGGACGCGGATGCACTTCGGTGAAGAGTACGTCGATGCCGACCGCCGCCGCCGCCCGCGCCAGGGGGGCGACGAATTCGCGCCGTCCGCCCGAAGCGTTGCCGAGCCCGCCGGGGAGCTGCACCGAATGGGTGGCGTCGAACACCACCGGCACCCCGAAGGAGCGCATGGTGACCAGCGAACGCATGTCCACCACCAGGTTGTGGTAGCCGAAGGTCGCGCCGCGCTCGGTCAGCATCACCTGGCGGTTGCCGGTGGCGGTGACTTTCTCCACTGCGCCCAGCATATCCTCGGGGGCCATGAACTGCCCCTTCTTGATGTTGACCGGTTTGCCGGTCTCCCCGGCGGCGGTGAGAAGGTCGGTCTGGCGGCAGAGAAAGGCCGGGATCTGGAGAATGTCGGCCACTTCGGCCACTCTCCCCACCTCTTCGCACTCGTGGATGTCGGTCAGGATGGGGACGCCGCAGCGCCGCTTGACTTCGGCCAGCATTTCGAGGCCCGCCTCGAGGCCCGGACCGCGGCGGGATTCCCCGCTCGAACGGTTCGCTTTGTCGTAAGAGGCCTTGAAGATATAACCCATGCCGAGTTCGGCGGTCAGCTCCTTCAAAAAGTCCGCCACCTCGAAGCACAGCTCCATGGTTTCGGCCATGCAGGGGCCGCCGATCAGCACGAGGCCGCCGTCGCCGATGGTGAAATTCTTTACTTGAAACGAGTGAATCGAAGTCTCTTTCATGCCTTGGCCTCCTTCAGTTTCTGTTCGGCTTTCGCCAGGTCGTCGGGGGTGTCCACGCCGATGCTCTCAAGATGGCTCCGGTGGACGTGAATGCGGATGCCGTTCTCCAATGCGCGCAGCTGCTCGAGCTTCTCGGATTCCTCCAGAATGCCCGGGGGCAGGGTGACGAAACGCTCCAGCGCGCTCCGGCGGAAGGCGTAGATGCCCCAGTGCAGCCAGACCGGCGCCGGGGTCCCCCCCTGCCGCGCAAAGGGAATCATCGAACGGCTGAAGTAGAGCGCTTCGCCATCGGCGCCGAAAACCACCTTGACGTTGTTTTCGGTCATGGTTTCGCGGTTCCCGGGAACCGCCACCGTCGCCATTTCCAGCTCGGGGCGGCTCCGCATGATCTCGATCAATTCGTCGATCACCGAGACCGGAATCAGGGGCTCATCGCCCTGGATGTTGATGATGATTTCCGGCTTCGCGCCGAGCTTCGACACCGCTTCGGCGATCCGGTCGGTGCCCGAGGGGTGATCCTCGCGGGTCATCACCGCCGTGCCGCCGAAGGCCTCCACCGCCCGGAGGATTTCGGGGTGGTCGGTTGCCACCGCCACCTGCCCGGCAGAGGAAGCGGCCGCTTTCTCCCAGACATGGCGGATCATCGGTTTACCGGCCAGCAAAGCCAACGGCTTGGCCGGAAAGCGGGTACTGGCGTACCGCGCCGGAATTACAATTGCGACTTCTTCGTATTTCATGAAAGCCCCGGGGTTTGAACGGCGAAAATTTCCGCCAGGAGTTCTTCGTAATGTACCGGCGCCGTGCCGGTTTTGCCGACCACGATGCCGGCCGCGAGATTGGCCAGCTCGGCCGCTTCCGCCGGTTCCGCCCCCGCCACCAGCGACAGGGCGAAGGTCGCGGTCACCGTGTCGCCCGCGCCCGAAACGTCGAAGACTTCGCGCGCCCGGGTCGGAATCACCTGAACCGGGTTGCCCGGCGAATAAAGCGCCATTCCCTGGGCGGCCAGCGAAATCAACAGGTGTTCCGGCTTCCAGAGTTCGAGAATTTTATCGGCGACGCGGCGCAGCCCTTCATCCAGATCGGGGGAGCCGGAGGAGGGCGTGTCGTTCTCCCCGGCCAGGGCAAAGGCTTCGCCCCGGTTCGGCTTCATGACGGTCAGCCCCTGTACTGGCTGCATGCTGCCGGGCTTGGGGTCGAGGGCGGTGAATACGCCGGCCTTGTTGGCCTCGGCGACGATTTCGACCACCATCCATTCGGTGAGGACGCCTTTGCGGTAATCTTCGAAGATCACCGCGTCAATTTCGCGGTTGCGGATCCGGTCGATTACGCCGTCGACCAGGCGGCGGCGGATCTTTTCATCGACGGCGCTGGTCTCTTCGTGGTCGAGGCGGCAGAGTTGCTGGCTGGAGGCGATGACCCGGCACTTTTCGGTGGTGGTGCGACTGTCGTCAATGATGACGCCGTCGTGACGGATGCCGCTTCGCTCCAGTTCGGCCATGAGGGTTTTGCCGGCGGTGTCTTCGCCGACGACGCCGAAGGCGAAGGCCGAAGCCTTGAGTTTGGCAATGTTGCACATGGCGTTGGCCGCGCCGCCGGGGCAGCTGGTGGTTCGCGCCACATTGACCACCGGAACCGGCGCTTCGGGGGAGATGCGGGATACCTTTCCCCAATGGTAGCTGTCGAGCATGAGGTCGCCGATGACCGCGATGCGTCCCCGGGGAAAGCGTTTGAGAATGGAGTGCAGGCGTTCGACGGTCATCGTTTCTCCCGTGGGATCAGTGAGTTGACGTAGGTTGAAGTGTCAAATTTTCGTTCGACGGTGAATGGTTTCCGGGTAATCTGCTGCGAGAGTTTCATATGTTCGTCGATGTCGCGTTGGAGGGCGGCGATTTCATCGCTGGTCAGGTATTCCGCCTCGGTTCGCAGATAATTGGCCTGGAGGTTGAGGTTCCAGCTCAGGATTTCGAATTCGAGCCGGGCGGTGTCGCTATCGGACTTGCGGGCGGCGTTGCGGATCGAGTTGCGGCAGTGGTCGAAGGTTTCGAGCAGCCGGATCCGGCGGGCTTCCACCGCCATCGCCCCTTCGCGCCGGATGTAGAGGGGAATGCTGACGGCAAGAGCGATTTCGGCGGCGACGATGGCGAAAAAAATCACCACCGCCGACACGGCGATATAGTCACGTTTGAATTTGGCGGAAAATGTCAGTTTAGCGGCCACGAGCCGGAATCCTCAATAAATTACATATCTCTAATCAATATACACTCCCGGCGGATCTTTTTCAATTTTTCCTTGCCGTGAATTTACAGGTGGTTTCCAGGAACCGGGCGGCCAGCTTCGGCCAGCGCGAGGCGTCGGGGTAGTCCTCCGCCAGCCCGATGCCGTGGGGACCGTGGGGGAAGACGTGGAGTTCGGCGGCGACGCCGTGCTTCCACAGCGCTTCGGCGAAGGAGGTGGAATTTTTGATGTTGACCACCGGGTCGTCGGCGGTATGCCAGAGGAAGGCGGGGGGCGTGTAGGAGGTGACCCGGGTTTCGAGGTTCAGCTCTTCGGCTTCGCGCCGCGCCATGCCCTCTTCACCGAGGAGGTTGACGCCGCTGCCCCGGTTTCCCCAGGGGCTGGTCAAGTTGATGACGGGGTAGCAGGGAATCACCGCGTCGGGCCGGGCGGAGAAGCCGTCGGCCTCGTCGCCGGTGAGAACGGCGACCTCATCGTAGAGGGTGGCGCCGCTGGCGGTCAGGTGTCCGCCGGCGGAGAAACCCAGCACCGCCAGTTGATCGGGAATGAGTCCCCACTCGGCGGCGTGGCAGCGGATTATTTTGATGGCGCGGAAGAGGTCCCGCTGCGGAGCCGGATAACGGTAGGGCGCCACCCGGTACTGAAGGACGAAGGCATGAAGCCCGAGTTCGTTGAATTTCAGGGCCACGGGTTCGCCTTCGTGGGGAGCGCGCTTGCAGTAGCCGCCGCCGGGAAGCACCAGGACGCCGCCGCGTCTCTTCTTGTCGTCGATCAGGTAGGTTTCGAAGTACGGCTCGAAATCATCGGCGGAGTTGCCGGTCCCGGCGGATTCAATCGTTTTCCAGAGCGGATATTTCTTCATGTTTTTTCCATTCTCAACATTTCAACAGATGTGTTTCATAACATAAAGATACTACCGGATTGATAAATAATCAAGGCGGCTCCCTTTTTCTTTTGACTTCCGGAGAAGTTCGGGTTATATTGTCCACAGGGGGTCATATCCTCATTTCAGCCATTAAAGGAGACCGGACATCATGAAAAGCATTACTCTTCTCTTCGCCTGCCTCGGCTTCTGCGTCGCCGTTGCCGGAGCGGAACCATTCAAAATCAGCGGCCTCCCCAAAGACGCCCAGGTCAGCCGCGTTGAAATCGGCAACCACTTCCGGGTTTCCAACCAGATCTACGCCTTCGCCGAAATCCCCGCCATCATCAAAGGCCTGGAAATGGTGACGATTCCGCGCGGCGACGAGAAGCGTCCCGGCGCCAGCTACTCCGTCACCATCAATCAGCCCGCCACCGTCTACGTGCTGGTCGTCCGGCGCGGCAAACCGGCGATTCCCGAAGGATGGGAGAAAATCGACACCAAAGTGATCTGGAGCACCGGCTCCACCAGCTTCCAGGATGTCGTCTACACCCGCAAATGCGAAGCCGGGAAAGTCGAAATCTTCGGTCACAACGGCCGCCAGGGCAACACCTTCGGCGTCCCCAACGTCGTCCTCTTCAAGCCCGAACAATAGCTGCTAGACCTTAACAGCGGTTCTCTCTGGGCCAGCCTGGCCCAGACCCCCCGGCGGGCTCCGCCCTGCACCCGACTCCCCAAAAAGTGCCCCACCTTCGCCCACGGGGCTCGGTCTTTTGCTTTGCAAAAACAAGGGGGCACTTTCCGGGGGCCCCGCTCTCCGGCACTCCGTGCGGCCTGCGGCCGTACTCGTACCTGCGAGTGAGGTACTTTTCGATTCCGGCTACCGCCCTTGACCCCAGTACTCGGGGGGGGGACCTCCAAGCGACTGAAGCCGTTTGGCGCCAGGTGGATCAGCGTCCCCTGGACCCTCGGCAGGACGGCCGACTCTCGCCGGCGGTAGAGACATCGTGGGAGAGGTCAAGTATTACCGGGCTGGCAACGTCACGGGCTTTTTTCTCCGTGTTTCAGCCACGTTTCTGTACGGCA
>JAVBRV010000347.1:0-7021 GCA_031547585.1 Victivallaceae bacterium | reverse complement strand
ATTAGGTTCATTAGGTTCATTAGGTTCATTAGGTTCATTAGGTTCATTAGGTTCATTAGGTTCATTCGGTTCATTAGGTTCATTAGGTTCATTAGGTTCATTCGTGCTGTGGGAGCTGGTGGGAAGTGAGATCTTCGGGTTGTTTTCGGGAGAATGCTCTTTATTCAGAGGAATTGCCAGCGTAAAAATGTCATCTTCTGTAAATATAGGTTCAGCCCCGGAGTACAGTTTGACATACTTGTACAGGTTTCGAACGCCTGACCCCAGTTCGTCCGCTCGCCCGATCTGCTTGAAGAAGGAGGCGATGATTGGATTTTTGGGAACCGGGCGCAGATTCTGCAGCGTGATAACTCCGTGGTTTAACGCTTTGTTTGCATTGTCGGTGAACATTTGGTTTTGTTCGATGACGAATCTGGCAGGGAGGGAGCTGGTATATTCCCTGTGAATTAAGATGTTGCCGAGCATTTCACGAAGGATTTTTCCACGCAGGCTGATTCGGATGTTGTCTTCCAGGCAGAATTTGTCGGGGAGGTGTTTTTCTCCGAAAGCAAAAAGAAGGTCGTAGCTTTCGACCAGGTTGGTCTGAACGGTTAACCGATCATCATAACGGTCGAGATTTACCCGGCGCATGATGGCATCGGTTTTGTAGGCGGGGAAAACGCTTTGGATAACGTCGTCTTTGCCGAGCAACAGAACCGCCGCCGCATTAAAGCCCTCTGTTCCCGTGGAATAGTCATGGCTGAAAAGCCTGGCACTGCGGAGCAATTCCTGATCGGAGAGCTTCGTCCATGGATGATTGGGCTGGGATGTTGCGGCCTGCCGGCGGATTCCGGGCAACAGATCCGCGCGCAAATCGTTGAGCTTAACGTAGGGATATACTTTTTGCTCCGTGAAGATGCTTTGCTTCCGGATGTACATCTGAGCAATATGTTCCGTATTGGAGATTTTTACGTCGGCATCGTCAATCCGATCGTAACAAATTCCTTTGAAACGGTGAACATTGGAGCTTTGCGGAACGTGAATGTGAATAATATGCTTCCCCTCATAAATAAGAGACTCCGGCATGAGGTAAAAGGTGGGTGAAAGCAGATTGGGGTCATTGATGACTTTGATGAAATTGCGGATCGCTGAATCAACCGAATTTTCCGGAACTCCCGAAACCGTACCATCGTTTTCAATGCCCAGAAAGAGGTCTCCGCCGAAACGATTCAGAAAAGAACATATGGTTTCAAAAGTATCCGGATGCGCACCGTTCCCGCATCGTTTGAATTCAATGCAGATATTCTCTCCGGCTCGGCGCATATCGGTTATCGTACTGGCATCCATATTTCTCCCGAAGAGCTGATTATTCCGATGCTTGATGGGCTGATTGCAAATATAGTATGAAAATGTAATTTTTTCAAATAAGAATACCGGATTTTGCCGATTACCGATCATTAGGAAATTGCAGGGTGGAGAAGGAAAAATCGCGATTTTTTCTTTTCCTCTCTTGCTTTTCTTTTTTCGTTTGCTATAATATTAATATAACTCGTGTCATATAGCAGGTGTCATAATGATAGCGGAAGCCAAAAAACGGATTACGGCGAAGGACGTGGCGGAGCACGCCGGGGTGTCGCGCCCGTTGGTGTCGATGTATCTTTCCGGGAACCCGAAGGCCTGGCTGTCGGAGGAAACCAAGCGGAAGATCGACGAGGCGGTGAAGACCCTCGGCTACCGGCCGAACACGCTGGCCCGGGCGCTCCGCAGCGGCCGCAGCCACACCATCGGCCTCGTGATGGGCAGTCTGGCCAACCCCGGGAACAGTTATCTGACGGAGGCGATCATGAACGAGGTCGAGAAGCGGGGCTATCGGCTTTTCATCACGGTCACCCGCTTCGACCGGGAGCGCGAACGCGAAGCGCTGCTGCAAATGCTTCATTACCAGATCGACGGAGTGATTTACAATCTTTCGGTGGATTTCGAGAGCGAATTTTTCCGGCAGTTCGAGCATGGGGAGATGCCCATTCTGCTGTTGCAGGAGAACCCCGAGTTTTCGCTCGATTGCGTTTACCCTGACTTGCGGCCCGGTCTGCGGGATGCGGCTCTTCACCTGGCCGGGCAGGGGTACCGCCGGATTTTCTGTCAGACCGGCATTCACGACCATGATCGCGAAATGGTGGAAGACGCCTCCCGCGAGAGCGGCGTCCCGCTGGAACCCTTCGCCTGGAATCCGGCCGGCGACAGGCTGGAGGATGCGGCGGAGCAGATCCGTCGGGAACGTCCGGATGCGCTCATCCTCGCCGTATTCAAAACCAAACTTGAACCGTTGGCGGAAGTGCTCGGCTACCAGCCGCGGATTATCCGCCAGTATGGATTGCCTTCGTTCTTTTATCCTGAAGACACCGACGGGGTCATCCATGTTCCTTTCCGCCCCCGGGTCGAGAAAATGGTGGAGACCTTGATTTCGCGGATTGAAAATCCAAGACAGGAAAGAATCCAATTGGGGATTCCATCCGAATTTCTGACCAAATCGGAGCATACGGCGCTTTTCCAAAAACAGTGCCAGGACCCATACTACCAAACCTATCAATAAAGCGAGGTGCAAGATGAGAAAATCCGTCTGCTTGAAAAGGAATTTTACGCTAATTGAGCTTTTGGTGGTTATCGCCATCATTGCCATTCTGGCGGCGATTCTTCTGCCGGCGCTGAACAAGGCGAGGAATAAAGGTCGAACCGCCCAATGCGTCAGTAACCTGAAGCAGCTGTACGTTCCCATACTGACTTACACCGGCGACTACAACTGCATGGTGCGCAATAATAGGTTGCTGAGCAATCTGGATGGAAACCGGAATGCCGGGTATATGTTCGTCTTGAGTTATTTGAATTATGTCAGCGCTCCAAGGATCGCCACTGAAGGCGCCTGGGGGTGGAGCGTACAGTTGCGTGGAACCATTTTTTGTTGTCCGGAGCCGACCGCAACGGGTGGAGTCGCATCCTATGGATTGTATGGAGCGGGCAAAGGAGATATTGCCAACTTTCGGCCGAAGAAATATTTCGGAGGAGTGATAAAACCGGCTCAGAAAGTTCTCGGCGGGGACACCTGCGACACCTATTTGCGCGGCGACCGATATTGGATGTTCGGCGTAGGCGGCAGCAGCGATCAGGAGGGAGTTTGGCGGTTGGCCCACGGCGGCAATAAGTACGGGAACTTTCTATTTTGCGATGGTCATGTCAAGCTGGTTCCAGGTACAATTACCATCGGGTGGGTCAATCTGGACAACAACTCTTTTGACCCGGAAGCAACCGGCGCACCCTCCTACTACGGCGTGAAATGACAATGAGGAAGCACATGAGAAAACAAATCGCATTATGGGTCTTGGCCGTCTGCGGCGCCCTGCCGCTGTGGGGAGGTTCGCCGGATGAGAAGGGATTTATCCGCGACTGGCTGCTGGGCGGCCCCTGGCCGAGTTATCTGGCGCATGACAAAGGGACCGGTCTTGACGCCGATTGTTTGGGGGGCGAGGCGGATTTCCGCCCGTACCCCGGCTTGACGGGGAAGGCGCTGTTTAAGGCGGACGCCTCCAAGCTGATCGCCGGGATTGGTTCCACCAACGAGTGGGGGTTCACCGAAGACCGCGAGATTCCGGTGTCGTGGCGGGTCTTCCATTTCGACAAGCCGGAGCGCATCGAGTGCAACGGTTTCTGGAAGCCGATCGACGACCATTTCGTCTATTACGCCGCCTGCTGGGTTGAATCGCCGGAGGCGCAAAAGGTCAAGTTCCGGCTCGGCAGTGACGACGATCATAAACTCTTCGTCAACGGCAAAGAGGTGGGGAAGTCCGCCACCTCGCAGGACATTATCCCCGATAACTTCATCTACCGCGGGGAATTGCGGCGCGGCGTCAACCGGATTCTCCTCAAGGTCGTCGACCGAACCGCCGGAACCGGCTTCTGCTTCCGGATTTCGGATGAAAAAGATCAGCCGCTGACCGGGCTCAAAATCCATACCGACGACCCCCGCCGCGAACTCGGCGTGGACGCCTACGACAACGGCTTCGCCGCCCGCTTCTCCGTCGCGGCGAAGGATTTATTTACCGGCGGCGACCATCCGGTGAAGCTGCGCTTTCACGCGCCGGGCAAGGGGCCGTACCAACTCCGCCTGGGTAAATGGGAACAAACAGCGACCGGTTCCGGGGAGTGGGAGTTGACTCCCCCCTTGAAGCCGGGGGAGAATACCCTTCGCCTGGAGGTGATCGAGAATAGTCAAGTCGTTGCGGTGCTGGAGTATACCGTCCGTTTATATTCCCGCGAAGTGTTGCAGAAGGAGAACGCCGCCCTCCGCCGGGAGCTGGAGGAGGTGCGCCGTACCCGAAAGGCGCTGGCCGGTGAGTTCCAGGCGGGGGAAAAACGGATTGCCGAACTCCGGCAGGGGCTGCGCGAGAGCTGGCGGAAGGCCGAGGAGCGCTTTGCCAAGGCACGCGCGCTGGCGGCGGCCAAGGGCCGCCCGGCGCGGCCGGAACCGCTGCCGGGGGAGGGAACCCGCGCCCGGCTGTCGCTGAACGGCGATTGGCAAATCGGCGTCGCCCGCGATCAAATGGATGGGGTGGTTCGGCTTCCCGTTTCAATGTACAATTCCTACTTCCGGACGTGGCACAATCCGCTCAAGAATCGCGACCCGAAAAACCAGTACGGCGCGGTCGATCCCCTGCCGGGCTGGGAAGACTTCCATTTCGACGATCGGCTTTGCCGCGACGAGGTCTGGTTCGCCCGCGACTTCGAAGCCGATGATCCCGCCCGGAGCGCCTTCTTCATTGCCGAGAATCTTTTCGGCAAGGCGGTGGTCTACCTGAACGGCGTCCGCTGCGGCGAATACGGCGGCCGCATCGGCATCGCCGAGATTCCGCTGACCAACCTGAAAAAGGGAACCAATCGGCTGGAAATTCACTTCACCGCGCCGGGTAAGGCTTTCGGTATTTCGGTCAATAACAATTATGGTCCGCAGGGCGATCTTTATGTTGATTTCATGTCGCCCTTGCGGGTGGCCGACGTCTGGGTGAAACCGTCGTGGCGGAAGGCAACGCTCTCCACCCAAACCGAGCTGGAGAACCGGAGCAGTGAACCTGCCGTTTTTGAACTGCGGCAGTATGCGGTAAAGGACGGCATGATCCATCACCGGCTGCCGAAACAACAGGGAACCATCGAAGCCGGAAAGGGTTGCACCATCTCGGGCAACGCCGTCTGGCCGGACCCGGAGCTCTGGACTCTCGAGAACCCCGCTCTCTACGAGTTGGTCAGCGATCTTTTCGTCAACGGGAAACTGGTTGACCGCAAACGGGATGCCTTCGGATTTCGCGAGTTCTGGATCCACGCCGCCGACTTCTATTTCAACGGCAAACGGATCATCCTGCAAGGGGACGTCGGCCACGCGAAGTGGGACAACGCCAAGCTCTGCGACGTCGCCTGGCCGCTCTATCGGCATGACGGCATAAACACCTTGCGCATCCACGATTCCAGCTATTGGAGCCCGGAGTTTTTCCGTCGGTGCGACCGGCTCGGCATGTTCGCCTACGCCCAGATGTACCCGGTGCTTCACCGGGGTCGCGCAAATCCGAAGAAATTCACCACGGTTGATGAGTGGCTGAAGGAGCCGCTTCACCAGTTCAACCTCGACAACTATCGCGCCTGGCACCGGATGCTCCGCAATCACCCCTCGGTGGTGATCTGGTCGACCGACAACGAAATCTTCACCCAGGCCTGGGATCGCCTCGACCAGGTGGAGTACAACCTCCGCAACGACAAGCTGGGCGCTCTCTACGGGCGTTACCTGAAATCGCTCGATCCAGAGCTGGTGGCCACCCGCGACGGCGACGTCGGCACCTGGAACCGCGAAGGCCGCTGGTTCGAGGAACCGCCCTGCGACACCGCCAATTACCACTACCCGGACTTCAACCTTTCGAGCTGGGTGAAGAACTGGCGGCAGGTCTACGAGTTTCGCCCGGCGATCTTCGGCGAGACCCTCTATTGCTCGTATGGAGCGTGGGATAAGTGGTGCGGAGCGGTTCCCTCCAAGGTGGCCGACAAGGCCCGCCGCGTCCGCGAAGTGGCTAAATATTACCGCGAACAGGAGGTTCCGGGGCAGATTTATATGGGGCTGGGGCTTGACGGCTTCATCCAGTTGAATCCGGATGGCTCGGGGACGCCGTGGGGCATCCCGGGAGCCACGCCGGAAGAGGTGAAGCGCGACATCCCCTGGCGGCGGATCACCTGGCCCGCGCTGTCGGGGAAGGGGATGCGTCCGATTGCAAGCAGTGTATCGATCGCCAGTTACGGCGACCGGGCGATCAACTGGTTCGACCCGGCGCGCGCCTCGCACGTCCGCAACGCGGTCAACGACGCCTACCGCGACACCCTGCTGCCGCAACCGCCGCTCGCAGCCGCGACCGATGCCGAGTGCGTCATCGAAACCCGTTCCGGCGCAACTGTCTGGAGCGTCTCGAAAGCGGGGGAACGGCAGGGCGTCATCGCCGACCGGGATGGCAAGGCGTGGTTCCAATTCGACGCGCCGGGGCGCTACCGGTTTTCCACCGGTGAACACGAGGGGGAATTCGAGGTGCCGACGCGCGCCCCCTATGCCGCGCAGCCCGGTTTCGACAAGATCGTTCACTTCCATTTCAAATAGAGGCACTTATGAAACGAATGCTGAGCTTTGTTCTCCTGGCGGGAAGCCTGCTGGCCGCTGATGAATTGACCGACAATCGCGCGCTTCGCGAAGAGCTGACCCGCGAACGCCGCGAACTGCAAACGGAGCAGGAGCGGAATCGCGATAACCGCCGGAGCATCGCCACACTCGAAGGAACCATCGCCCGGGTCGACGGCGAAACCCCACCACCGGCCCAGGCGAAGCCGGAACCGCGCCTCCTCTTCTCGAATGCCTTCGATCAGGATTTTAGGGGCTTCTGGAAGAATCCGAAAGAGACCGATGCCGCCATCGTCGAAAAAGCCCTCCGCATCGTTTCCTTGGATGGAAAACGGGCGATTCTCC
>JAVBRV010000372.1:0-9496 GCA_031547585.1 Victivallaceae bacterium | reverse complement strand
CGCGCCCCCCCCCCCCCCCCCGCCCCCCCCCCCCCCCCCCCCCCCCCCCCCCCCCCCCCCCCCCCCCCCCCCCCCCCCCCCCCCCCCCCCCCCCCCCCAAGTCCCACAACTCAGTATGGTTTGCTGAAGAAGGAGCCGGAGCCTTCGGGGCCGTAGGTGGCCCAGGCGATGCGGCGGCGGGCGGTGGAGACGAAGAGGTCGCCGCGTCCGTTGATGGAGGGTGAGCTTTCGCGGCCGATGGGGATCCAGCCGGCGGTTTCCAGTTGGTGGGAGGTTTGGCGGAGGAGTTCTTCGGGGTTGGCTCCGGCGCGGCTGAAGAAGCCGTAGACGCCGCCGGAGCGGCTGAGGCGGATGACCTGGAGGGGCTTGGCTCCGGGGGGGAGGGCTGGGAGTTCGCGGGGCCAGGCGGGGTTTAGGGGCAGCTTCTCGGGGGTGGTCATGCGGAAGACGGTGACGGGCTTGCCGAGACCGGCGCCGATGAGGAGCCAGCGTTCGATTTGGCCGTTAGCGAGTTTGGCGACGGCGCGGATGGTTTCGCCGGAGATGAGAAGATTTTCTTTGGGGAAGTGGAGCGCGAGGTAGCGCAGCAGCTCTTCGCGGGCGGCGTCGCAGCGGTAGACGGTGAGGTCGAGGGAGACGCCGTTGACGGTGACGGCTTCGCGGTAGAGGGGGCGCTCCCCGATGCCGGGGAGTGTTTCGAAGAGTCCGTCGCCGGCCTTCTGCCCCCGGTTTTGCCAAGGGGCGAGAAGGAAGACTTCGCTGTGCGCCCGCCATCCGGCCGCCGAAAGGAGGAGCAAGATGGCGAGCAGACGGATCATAGCTTTTTGAGGAAGCGATCAATGCGATTGACTGCTTCCAGGAGGTCTTCGGTTTTGGAGGCGTAGCAGCAGCGGATGAAGCCTTCGCCCGAGGCGCCGAAGGCGTTCCCCGGAACCACCGCCACGCGCTCGGCTTTCAGCAGCTCTTCGGCGAACTCCGCGGAAGAGAGTCCGGTCGAGCGGATCGACGGGAAGGCGTAGAAAGCGCCTTTCGGCAGCAGGCATTCGAGGCCGATGCGGTTGAAGCCGTTGACCAGGAGGTTGCGGCGCTGGCGGTAGCTTTCACGCATTTCGCCGACGGCTTTTTTGCCGTGGCGGAGCGCTTCCGTGGCCGCTTCCTGGGCGGTGGTCGGGGCGCACATGATGGAGTACTGGTGGATCTTCATCATCGCGTCGATGATCTCCACCGGACCGCAGGCGTAGCCGATCCGCCAGCCGGTCATCGCGAAAGCCTTCGAGAAGCCGTGCAGGAAGACGGTCCGCTCGCGCATGCCGGGGAGGGAGGCGATGGAGATATGCTCGTTCTCATAGGAGAGCTCGGAGTAGATTTCGTCGGTCAGCACCACGAGGTCGTGCTTGACGGCGATGCGGGCGATCTCCTCCAGCTCCGGGCGGGTCATCACCGCGCCGGTGGGGTTGCAGGGGAAGTTGAGGAGGAGGACGCGGCTGCGGGGGGTGATTTTCGCCGCCAGCGCCTTGGGGTCGAGGGCGAAGCCGTCTTCGGCGCGGGTCGTCACCGGAACCGGTACGCCGTGCGCCATCAGCACCTCCGCCGGATAGGAGACGAAGCAGGGCTCGGTGTAGATCACCTCGTCGCCGGGGTTGATCAGGGCGCGGATGGCGATGTCGAGCGCTTCGCTGACGCCGATGGTGACGAGACACTCGTTTTCGGGCCGGTAGGAGACGTGGTAATTCTCTTCGACATAGCGGCAGATTTCGCGCCGGAGGACGATGGTTCCGAGGTTCGAGGTGTAGCTGGTGTGGCCTTTCTCGAGGGAGTAGATGCCGCTTTCGCGGATCGTCCAGGGGGTGGTGAAATCGGGTTCGCCGACGCCGAGGGAGATCACGTCATCCATGGTGTTGACGAGATCGAAGAAGCGGCGGATCCCGCTTTTGGGCAGGGATTGGATATGCCCCGCCACATAACTTTTACGGACAGATTTTAAGTCGTTCATATTCTTCATCATGATGCAGAATCCTGCCGGATTCTTTGTATTTCTTCAACAGAAACGCGGTCGAAGTGGAGAGGACGCCGTCGATGGTGGAAAGTTTTTCCGACACGAAGGAGGCAACCTCCTGGAGCGAATCGCCCTCGACCGTAACCAAAAGATCGAAATTCCCGGAGACGAGGTACACAGACGACACCTCCGGGTAACGGGCGATACGGCGCGCCGCCTGGTCAAATCCGCCGTCGCGTTGCGGCGTTACTTTGACTTCGATCAGCGCTTTCACCTTGGTCCCTTCAAGCTCGCTTTCGTTGAGAATCGCGGTGTAGCCGCAGATAACCCCCGCGGCTTCCAATTCGCGAATGATCGATTCGACCGTCTCGGCGGAAAGGCCGACCCGGAGGGCGATATCGGCGGCGGTCAGCCGCGCATTCTCGCGCAGGAGCGATAAGACTTTTTCTTTCATCCGAATAAACACCTTTCAAAAAAGTACTTCTTCTTTAGTATAGCATAACCTCGGGTGATTTTCCACTTCCGGCTTGAAAAAAAATGGAAGCGTGCTATGCTAATACTCATGGTTTTTATATGGAGTTTATAAAATGATCGAATTGTTCCTGCAAATTGACGGTGTATGGTTCCCGGCCAAGGGATTGGAAGCCTCCTTCGACGGAGCGGTCGCCCGCTACCGGAATACCTCCGGGAAGGCGGTCCGCTTCGGCGGTTTCCGCTTCGAGAATTTCGAACTGCCGGCGATTCCGGCGGATCGGCTCCGGCTGTTCCGCGAGGGCTGGACGATGGCTTCCCCCGCCGGCAGCTGCGGCGCGGAAGGGGGGGATTTCAAGATGAACCCCGACTATCTCCCCTTCGTGGTGCCGAATCCGCGCGAATACGATAAAGCGGGGAAGGGGTGCTACGTCTCCAGCTACTACACGCTGCTCGGCGACGTGAAAACCGGGGAGACCTTCCTCGCCGGTTTCGTCACCTCCGCCGACCAGATGACCCGCTTCGAAGTTGAGCTGGGCAAGAACGGCGTGCGCCGCTTCGCCGCTTATTCCGATTGCGACGGCATTGTGGTCGATGACGGCGAAGAGATCCGTTCGGAAGAACTGGTGATCGCCAAGGGCCCCGATGCGGAGAAGCTGCTGGCCGACTACGCCGACCTCTGGGGCCGCCGCATGAAGGCCGTCACCTGGAGCCACACGCCCAAAGGCTGGTGCAGCTGGTACTACTACTTCTCGAAGGTCACCGAGAACGACATTTATGAGAACCTCGATTACGTCGCCACTCATCGCGATGAATATCCCCTCGAATACTTTCAGATCGACGACGGTTACCAGCCCGCGCTCGGCGACTGGCTGAAGCCCTCGACGCAGTTCCCGAGCGGCATCGAGGCGGTCTGCCGCCGGATCGCTTCGAAGGGAATCAAGCCCGGACTCTGGTTTGCCCCCTTTATGATCGAAAGCACTTCCGACGTTTACCGCGAACACCCCGAGTGGCTGGTGAAGAACGCGGCGGGCGAGATCCTTCACCCGATCAAGTGGCGCGGCGTTCCGTCGGCGATTCTCGATTGTACGGTTCCGGCGGCGCTGGATTGGCTGCGGAACCTCTTCCGCCAGGTGCGCGCGGCGGGCTGCGTCTACATCAAACTCGACTTCATGATGTACGAATGCTGCGTGCTGGATGGGGTCTACGCCGACCCGAAGGCGACCCGGGCGCAGGCGCTCCGGCGCGGACTCCTCGCCATCCGCGAGGGGATCGGCGCCGACGCCTTCATCCTCGCTGCCACTACCGTGCTCGGCATGGGGATCGGCATCCTGAACGGCGAACGCATCAGCACCGACATCACCCCCTATTGGTCGAAAGAGGGCGAGCTTTTCGACGAAGCCCCCACCGTTCCCAACGTCTGCCGCAACGTCATCAACCGGCAGTTCATGCATAAGCGTCTATGGCTGAACGACCCGGACGTGCTGATCGTGCGCCGCGACAACAATAAGCTCACCGAAGAGGAGATCCGGCTGTGGGTCTCCGCGCTCTGGCTTCACGGCGGGCTTCTCCTCTTGACCGACCGCTTCACCACGCTCGATCCCGAGCGGGCGAAGCTGGCGAAGATGCTGCTCGAGGAGACCGACGCCTTTACCGAAGTGCGTCCCCTGGATCGCCTGGAACGCGAAATCCCCGCGCTCTGGGCCGCGCGCCGCCGTTCCGACGGGGCGCCGGTGCTGGGGGTGTTCAACTTCGAAGAGGAAGCACGGGAGTTCCAGGTCGACGCCGCCCTCTTTACGAACGGCGCGCCTTCCGAGTTCTGGACCGGGGCGGCGTTTCCGCAAGGGGGGAAAGTGACCCTTCCTCCCCACAGCGTTCAGCTGTGGGTCGGTAAGCGCTGAAGGCCGAGGGGAGGGCGTAGTCCCGGCGCAGCTCCTCCGGGGTGACCCAGAGGAGGTCGCCGGGTCTCTCTTTGCAGCGGCAGAGAAAGCCCGTCATGCGCCATTCGAGGTGGCTGAAGATATGCTTCGCCGCCGGAAGCGCCTCCGGTTCGCCGGGGGCGAATTTTTTTTCGGCCAGCTCCGCCGCAACTTCGGCGGCGGTGCGTTCGCCGGGCAGCATGGGGAACTCAGGGAGCCCGGCGAGGAGCCCCGTCTCCGGACGCCGCCGGAGCGCGATCCGCCCCTCCGAAATGAGGAGGAGGACGGTCCACTTCTCGATCCGCCGGACCGGTTTCGGCGTCTTCGCCGGATACTCCCCCATGCTCCCATCGGCCCGCGCCCGGCAGAGTCCGGCGACCGGGCACCCTTCGCAGCGCGGCGTTTTCGGCAAACAGACCAGCGCCCCCAGCTCCATCAGGCTCTGGGTGAAATCGCCGCGACGGGTTGCGGGGTAGAGGGGGCGCAGCGCCTCCCGAACCACACTCTTATCGGGCGCGGATTGCTTGAGAAGACGCGCCGCCACCCGGAGGACGTTGCCGTCCACGGCGGGTTCCGGGCGCTCGAAGGCTATGGAAGCGATGGCTCCCGCCGTGTAGTCGCCGATGCCCGGCAGCTTCAGCAGCTCTTCGACCGTATCGGGGAAGCGGCCGCCGAATTCATCGCGGATCATCCGGGCGGCTTTACGGAGGTTGCGGGCGCGGCTGTAATAGCCGAGCCCCTCCCAGAGCTTCAACAGGAGTTCGTCGGGCGCGTCGGCCAGCGCGTCGACATCCGGCAGGGCGGCGAGGAAGCGTTCGAAATAGGGCTTGACCGTTTCGACCCGGGTCTGCTGGAGCATGATTTCGGAGACCCACTCCTGATAGGGGGTGGGGTTCCGCCGCCACGGCAGTTCGCGGGCCGAGCGGCTGTACCAGTCGAGGAGGAGCGGCGTCAGTTCCGGGGGAAAGGCCGTCGAGCCAATTTCAAAAGTCATCAGCGCGGTTCGATTTTGACGAGGATGGTGGTGATGGCCCAGGCTTCGCGGATGTTCATGACCTTCTTTTCATGCCCCGGCCCCCAGCTGTCGGTAAAGACGATGTTGCCGTTTTCGGGGTGGTAGCCGGAGATGATGCGCATGTGGGAGGCGAGGACTTTGGCGTCGTTCCCGGTCATTCCCGGCAGCGACAACGTTCCCCAGATGAGGGGGATGCCGCGGTCGATGGCGGCGCGGATCTCTTTTTCGAACGGCTTGGCCCCCTTGTCTTTCTGGCGGACCTCGATGTAGACTTCGGGATTCAGCGTCGCCAGCAGTTTTTTGTAGTCGACGCGGACTTTGCGGTAGTTCTTATAGATGGTGAACTCTTCGTAGTCGATCTTTGGAACTTTTCGCTTGCGGGCGATCTGGTCGTACTGATGGAGCGTCCGGTTGAGTTCGTCTTCATCGGTGAACTGGCTGTTGCGCACCAGCTCTTCGCAGCGGATTTTCAGTTTCGACTTCGCCTCTTCGAGTGCGTTCATGGCTGTGTAGATGTTGGTCCCGTATTTGGCGTCGCTCTTGGCGATCTGGGCGAGGGCATGTTGATCGATTTCGCTGCCGTAATAGCGCAGGATCCGTTCGACGGAGGCGACGACGCAGTAGCCTTTTTTGCCCTGGTCGACCATGGGGATGAAGAGAAATTTATTGCCGTCGTCATCGGTGAGGACCCGGTCGGGGAGGGAGGTCGGGTCGACGTTGCTCCGTATGCCCTGCCGCAGAGAGGTGGGGGTGGCGCCGGGGCGGTAAAATTCAACGATGATGTATTCGGGGGCCTTTTCGGAGTTGCTCCAGCGCAGGAGAAGTTCGAACTCCTTGTGCCGCCAGATTTTGGCCTGAATTTTGGCTTTGCTGTTGAGGCGGGCGCTCTGGCGGGTGGGGGTGACCCCTTCGACCAGGGGCTGAAGCTTTTCGTTGACGGACTTCAATATCTGGTCGAATTCCTTCTCGGTGATGGGCTTGGAATCCCCCCGGTTGTAGACGGAGACGGAGACGCGCTCGGGCTTGCCGTCTTTGAGGCTGATGATGACCTCCTGGGCATCGAGGCCGTAGAAGAGCATCTTTTCCGTCTTGCTCTTGGGGGCGCCGCGCAGACTGTTTTTGCTCGAATCAAGGTAGATGAGGACGCCGCCGGAAGCGGCTTCGAGGTCATTCCCCTTAGCTTCCCAGAGCGCGCCGCGCCGGTCGAGCAGAACTTTCCCCAGATCCACATCCTCCGCGCCGATCGCGGCCAGCCCGAAAAAGCACACCAACAATAAAAGATAAAATCTCACGACGCAGTTCCTTACATTTGGCAATTATAGATTCGGCGGTTAAATAACTTGCATAGAGCGCCCAGTGCAATTGACGCAATGGGAATTGGGCGGGGCCTTACTCCCCGCCCAAGCCCACCCCCGCCCGTGGGCAGAGACGTGATGTGACAGGGCAACCCCGATTCCGGATCGTAGCGATCGCTTTCGCGATCTTACTTTCGCTGCTATGCAGCGACTCTCAGACGGCTCTTCCCCAAAAAGTGCCCCATCTTCGCCCACGGGGCTCGATCTTTTGCTACGCAAAAGCAAGGGGGCGGACTTTTCGTGGGCCCCGCTCTCCGGTACTCCGTGCGGCCTTCGGCCGTACTCGTACCTGCGAGTATGGTACTTTTCTTTTCCCGCTCGACTACGTTCGGCTTCGGCACTCTTGTGCCTTCGCTCGTTTGCTGCCGCAAACGAGTTCCCTCACATCCGCTCGCGGCGCTTGCCGCGCTTACTTAGGCTAACCACGCGATGGGCCGAGGGGGAACTGAAGCGTGGTTATGCTAGCCCTTTAGCTGCCGGAACAATAACTCGTGCCTAATGTACCCCGATAAGTGCTAAAAATCAACTCCTCCTGCAAATTCTTATTGCCATCGGCAATAAGAATTTGCGCCGCCAACGCTTTTCTTGAAGGAAAGGATGGGGGCTGGGGGGAAGGAAAGGGAACTTCTTTTCCTCGTGACAAGAAGGTCCCTTTCCTTCCCTTCCCCCAATTCCCACGACTTTGCTTTAGCGGGGTTCGATGCGGACGAGGAGGGCGGTGATGGCCCAGGCTTCGCGGAGGGGCATGATTTTCTTTTCGTGTTCCACGCCGCGGCTGTCGGTGTAGATGATGTCGCCGGTTTTGGGGTTGTAGCCGGAGATGATGCGTGAGTAGGCCTGGAGGGTGGCTTCGTCGTTGCCGGGCATGCGGGGGAGGGTCACGGTGAGCCAGAGGAGGGGGGCGCCGCGGTCGATGTATTCACGGACGTATTTTTCGAATTTCCGGATGTCGTGGTCTCGCTGACGGGCGAGGACGTAGATCCCGGGGTCGAGTGATTCGAAGAGGCGGATGTAGTCGACGACCCGGTTATCGTCGAAGCCGCGGGCGAAGGTTTCGAGTCGGATGGTTCGGCTTTTCTGCTTGCGGGCGAACTGGTTGTAGTCGGCGAGCATGCGATTGCATTCGCTTTCGTTCTCGAAGATTTTGGGGTGAACGAGGTCGTCGAGGCGGATTTTCAGTTTTCCGCGGGCGGAGCTGAGCGCCCGGGCGGCGTAGAAGGGGTCGGTTCCGAAGCGGGTGTCGCTCTGGAGGAGTTGGGCGATGACGTGCAAGTCGACGGATGAACCGTAGTAACGCATGACCCGGGCGATGGCGGCGGCGAGGGCGTACTCCTTTTTCCCCTGGTCGATCATGGGGACGAGGAGGAATTTGTTGCCGGCTTCGTCGAGGCGGGGGCTGTGGTCGGGTGCTTTTTCGGCGCCGCCGCTCTGGATGCCCTGGCGCACCGAGTCGGGGGAGGCGCCGGGGGGATAGAGGTCGAGGGCGATGTATTCGGAGGAACTCCAGCGGAGGACCAGGTCGAAATCCTTGCCGTACCAGGCTTTGGCGAGGATTTTTGCCCGTTCGCCGACGCGGGCGTTCTGGTATTCGGGGGTGATGCCTTCGACCAGGGGGGCGATTTTCGCGTTTACTTCGCGCAGAATGGCCTGGAAGTTTTTTTCGGAGAGGACGCCGGAGTCGCCCCGGTTGTAGATGAAGAGGGTGAGCTGCTTCAGCTGCCCTTCGCGGAAGGAGAGGTTGACTTCATCCGCTTTCTGGCCGTAGAAGTAGAGCTGGTGATTGTTGTTGCTGGCGCCGCGCATGCCGGTTTCGTTTGAATCGAGGTATTTCAGGATGCCGCCAGAGAGGGGGGCGAGCTCTTTGCCGGTGGTTTTCCAGATTCCGGCGCGCCGGTTGAAAAGGGTGGGGCCGAGGTCGAACACCGCCGCCGCCAGCGGCAGCGCGAGGAGAAGAAGGGCGAATTGGAGAAGTTTTTTCATGGTGTAAGGCTCCTTATCAGTTTGGTTGCTCCAGCTGCAGCGAGGTTGGGGATTCGCCCGGGGGATAGAAGTCGAGGGCGAGATATTCGGAGCGCTTGATGGAGCTCCGCCAGCGAAGAACGAGGTCGAGCTGGCCGGTTTTCCAGACGGCGGCCAGCATTTTTTCGCGGTTGGCCATGGGCTGGGCGATCTGGCTGGCGGGGGAAGCGCCGCCGAGCATGGGGGAGATCTTCGAACCCACGTCGCGGGCCATGGTCTGGAAATTGTTTTCGGAGACGGTCCCCGAGTCGCCCCGGTTGTTGATCCGCAAGGTGAGCTGCTTAAGCTTGTCTTTTTCGAGCCGGGCGGTGATTTCATCCAGCGGCAGGCCGAAGAAGAGCAGCCGGTCGCCGGAGTCGGGCCGGCAGCGCAGGATGTTTTTATTGGAGTCGAGCGGCTTCAGGCGGTTGCCGAAGATGGCGGCGAGGTCTTCGGCGGTCGCTTCCCAGAGGACGTCGCGCTTGTTGGAGATGCCCTGGCCCAGCTCGAAATCCGTCGCGGCCAGCCGGAGGCTGAGAAGAAGGGCAAGCGAGAGAAAGTATTTCATTTGAAAAGCTCCTTGAAAATTGCTGAAAATATATCACTCCGCAGGAAAAAATACAAACCGGATTGAAAAAGGAATGCGGGAGATGTATTGTATTACCTTAAACATCAACAAAACCGGGTATGTCATGACGCTGCGTTCCATTTTCCTTTGCCAGAATCCGACATCGATCGATTA
>JAVBRV010000475.1:0-14861 GCA_031547585.1 Victivallaceae bacterium | reverse complement strand
ACCTCATTCAATACCTGCAGCGCCCCACCGAGTCCCGAACGGAAAGTTTTCTTCGTACTCTGAGTCGCCACCCATGATTTGTAAGCCGAATCCACTCGGGCGACGTCCTCGGCGCCCACCGGATAAATTTCACCGCTCGTATTCAAATCCCGGAATACGCCGACGATTTCAATTTTTTCTTTATCCGCAAGTTTCCTGCAATTGGCAATCTGAGCCTCCACCGATTCGGAAACATCATCCTTCCCACTACTTTGTCTCGCATAAATTACAGCTTTCATCGCTCACACTCCTTTTCTCATTAGTTAATATATCATAGAATTGCATACATAGCAAGCATAAATCGTCGTAATCGCCATCATTGCGATTCTGGCGGCGATGCTGCTGCCGGCGCTGAACCAGGCGCGGGAGCGGGGGCGGATGATCAGCTGCACCGGGAACCTGAAGCAGAACGGCAC
The DNA here is from genome assembly GCA_031547585.1 of Victivallaceae bacterium. Classification (GTDB taxonomy): domain Bacteria; phylum Verrucomicrobiota; class Lentisphaeria; order Victivallales; family Victivallaceae; genus Victivallis. Next base: position 14,406 of record JAVBRV010000475.1, on the reverse strand, counting down.
GGGGTTCGCCATGTACGCGCAGGACTTCAACGACCGGATCGCTTTCCGCTGGCGGTACGATATTTACATGTGGTGGGGGCATTTTCTCGGCGACTACCTGAAGGATGAGACGCGGGCGAAGGCGATGCTGAACAAGGGGACCTTCCGCTGTCCGTCGATGGGGGCGACGAAAGATGCTTTCGACCAGACGTACGGCTGCAATCTGTCGACGACGGATATGGATGGAGTCCGCACGCTGGAGGGGGCCGACGCCTCAGACCCCGCGGCCCACATCGTGCTCATGCTGCCCCGGATTCCGAAGCAGGAGAAAGCCCTGGCGGGCACGGGCGGGCGTTCAACGGATTTCCGCATCTACCTCTTGGGCGAAAGCCGGAAGAACGACGACACCCAAAACCTCCAGAGCTCAGCCTTCGGGCGCACCAGCGGCAGCTATGCGCCGAACCTGATCCACCTCGACCGGCTCAATATGCTCCACTCCGACGGCAGCGTCCACCCGGCGGCGCGGGCCGATCTGAAACAACGCTACAGCTTCACCACCAAACTTTTCTGGAAAGGGACCCTCGTCGATGCGATTTAACTGGTTATTGGCCGGACTGTGCGCCGGGAGCCTGGCGGCGGCGGAACTCGCCCCCACCAATTATTTCACGCCGGAGTGCCTGGCGGAGATGCCGCAAGCGGAGTTCCGAAGCGACGTCGAGCGGGTGCTGAAACGCGCCGAGAGCGTGCTCCCGGCGGCGGAACGCCTGGCCGCCGAATTGAAAGCGGCCGGTTCCCCGCGCTTGAACGCCATGCAAAAGCGCCTGGAAATCACCACCTCTCTCGTGAATTATGTCTCCGCCCGGCTGACCGCCGGAACGCCGGAAATGCTCCTCTACGCCTGGAGCGCCCACGACGAACTCGCCAAACTGCTCAACTATTTCGAAGGCGAAGCGAAACTCGCCAAAGAGCAGAAGAGCCTGCCCGCCCCCAAACTGTTTTCGGTAAAAGAGTTCGGGGCGAAGGGGGACGGCAGGGGCGACGACGGCCCGGCCATCCGGCGGACGATCGAAGCGGCGCTGGCGACGAAACGCCCGGCCCGAATCACCCTCCCCGCCGGGACCTACCGTATCGAGCCGGAGAAGAATCCCCCGGCGGAGCTGCGCTACCTCAACCGCGAGACCGGACGCCTCACCAGCTACGAAGCCGCCAGCCTGAAACTGGCGCACCTCGTCTTCAATTCGCCGGAGCACCTGACCTTCGAGGGCGAAGCGGGGACAAAGCTGCTCTTCACCGACCCCACGCAGTGCGGACTCCGCCTTCTGGGCGGCTACGCCGTCACCATGCGCAACCTGACGCTCGACTACGAGACGCTCCCCTACACCCAGGGCCGCATTGCGAAGGCGGCGGCGGACGGCTCCTCGGTGGAGCTCGAAATCGACCCCGGCTTCCCCGCCCCGAACCTGCCGAACTTCCTTCAGGCCCCCTCGCGGCGGATCACCCCGATCACCCCCCACACCCGCACCTATCTGCCGGGAACCTATCCCCTCGGGAAGGTCGAACCGCTCGGCGGCAACCGCTATCGGGTCGAAGTCGGCAAGTTCCGCGCCTCGGAAGAGCGGCGGAATCTGGAAGCGGGGAACCTCGCCGTGATCACCGGCCGCTACGATACCCGGCTGGCCAACGCGATTTGCTCCTTCCTCTCGAAGTTCGACCGCTATGAGAATATCAACATCCACAGTTCGGCGTCGTGGACCATCCTCCTTCAATCGGAAGCGCCGGAGCTGCGGAACTGCCGGGTGGCGCCGCCGGAAGGGAGTTCGCGCCTCGCCTCCTCCAACGGCGACGGACTGATGTATTTCGCCCTCCGGGTGGGTCCGTACCTCGAAGGCTGCACCTTCTCGTCGATGGAGGATGACGGGCTCAATGTGGCCGCCTCTTCCCAGGCAATCGACCGGGTGCCGGAAGGGGGCAAAACCCTCGAACCGGAGTGGCTGATGCACCGGAATTCGGGCGTCCTCATCATCGACGGCAACACCGGGCAGATCAAAGCGGCGGCCAAGGTCGTCATGAAGGACGGCAAGTACGAATTCTCCCCGCCCCTCCCCGCCGGCCGAATCAAGACCCGCGACAGCCTGAAGCAGCGCCAGCTCACCAACGACGAAGAGCGCGAAAAGCGCACCATGTACCGCGACGATGAAGTCCCCCTGCCCGACCGCTGCATCGGCCAGCTCAAAACCTTCGGCGGCACGGCGGTGGTGAATTGCACCTACCGGAACATCCGCGGCCTCGGCATCCAGGTCACGGCCCCGAGCGTATGGGTCGAGGGCTGCACCTTCGACGCCCTGACCGGCGCGGGGGTCGACATGACCGCCCTGACCGCGTGGGGCATGTACTACAGCACCCACAACAGCCGGGTGTCGGGGTGCACGATCCGCAACACGCAAGGGCACGCCATCCGGCTGCAGGTGGTTCCGCCCTACGCAAAGGGGACGATGGAGCCGCGTTCGCTGACCGGCATCGTCATCGAAAACAACGACCTCGAATCCGTCGGGGCCCCGACCCTCCGGCTGGAGAACTGCTCCGGGGTGGAGGTGCGCAACAACCGGGTCAGCGGGAAGCGCGCCGCCGTCACGCTGAAGAACTTCGCCGACGTCATTTTCGAGAACAACACCTTCACCGTTCCGGCGGGAACCCCCGCCATCGTCTTCGCCGATCCGGCGGAAAAATCAAAACTCACGGAGAAATAAACAGCTCCATCGTTATCAACCTCACAGGTAGGGCGCTCTGTCCTCAGAGCGCCGTTCTCGTTGCATGGTCTTCATGGTAAAATCGCGCCCTCAACTTATTCAGGCGAAGGAAGAACCTACCACGTTTCACCTCGAATTCATACCCGGTAGAGCCTGCAACGAGAACGGCTGCCTGGTGACAGGCAGCCCTACCCGATATCTCTCCGCCAAACGTTTACACTGAACTTTAAATCGACCTAAAAAGGTCAAGATATCGAACCCAATTGGAATAACCACGCCATGCACCTCACCCTCACCGGCGGCGAAAGCCGCCTCGCCCTGTCGCGCCAAGACGGCTCGATCGCCGGACTCACCTACCGCGATCGAGAACTCCTTCTCCCCGCCAAGGGAGCCTTCTCGCTCCGCTTCCTCGACGAAGCTGGGGACTACCTCGAAGCCGACTCCACGGAGTTCACCCGGTTCGAATTGGCTGAGGCGGCAGGCAAAGTCCTCTGCCGCTACGGGGAGCATGCCGGTTACCCGGGTCTTTCGGTCGAAATCTCGATCCGGGTCGAGGGGGAGTTCTTCCGTTTCCGCCCCGCCGTGCGGGGAATTCCGGCGGGGCTGACCCTCGAACTCATCGAAGCGCCGCGCCCGGTGATGCCGCGGGAATTCGAACTCTTCTGGCCCTACAGCGAAGGCTGCCTCGTCCGCGAACCGGAGAAGAGCAACCGCACCTTCCAACGCTTCCACTTCCCCGGAACCGGCGGCGTCGGCTACTACCCCGGCATCTGCCAGATGCAGTTCATGGCGGCCTACCGTCCCGACGGCGCGGGCGGCGTCTACTTCGCCGCCGACGACTTCGCCCACACCACCAAAGCGTTGGAGTTCGGCGGCGACGGCGACGGGCGCGTCCGGCTGCGGATCGAATGCGGCTGCGGCGACGGCGCGGGAGAGCCCGATTTCACCCTCCCCTTCGACCTCCTGCTGGGCGGCTTCTCCGGCGACTGGATGGACGCCTGCGCCCTCTACCGCGACTGGGTGAAAGAAGACCCGGCGATGGAGCGGAGTTTCCCTATGCCGGAGTGGCTGGAGGATTCGCCCGTCATCATCACCTACCCCGTCCGGGGGACCGGCACCATTTCGGAGGAGGCGAACAATATGCTTCCCTACGAGCGCCCCTTCCCCCGGCTGATGGAGCTGGCGGAGGCGTTCGAGGCGCGGATCATGGCCCTTCTGATGCGCTGGGATCACAACGGCCCCTGGCAGCCCCCCTACTACTGGCCGCCCTACGGCGGGGAGGAGTCCTTTTACCGGCTGCGCGACCTTCTTCACGACGCGGGGCATCTGCTCGGGGTCTACGGCTCCGGCACCGCCTTCACCCGGCGGAGCAAAGTCGGCGCGTATTCGGCGGAGGAGGAGTTCGAAAAACAGGGCCTGCTGCGCCACATGGGCCGGGGTCCGAAGGGGGAGTCGCGCGCCCATATCTGCGAAGCGCTCCGCGACGGCTGCGAGCTCTGCATCCGTGACGAGTGGAGCCGCGAAGTGCTCCGCTCCGAAACCCGCAAGATCGCGGCGGCCGGGGTCGACTACTTCCAGCTCTTCGACCAGAATCTCGGAGCCGCCTCCTTCCTCTGCTATTCCCGCGAGCACGGCCACCCCCACGCTCCGGGGGCCTGGCAGACCCGGGCGATGCGGCAACTGCTGGACGACCTGAATAGTGACATCCGCGCTTCGGGGAGCGAGATGATTCTCGGCACCGAGTGCGCGGCGGCGGGTCCGTATACGGCGGGGCTCCCCTTCAATGACCTGCGCGACAACTTCCCGACCCGCTGGGCGGTTCCGGTGCCGGGGCATCAATTCGTCTTCCACCAGTGGTCCGAGAACTTCCTCGGCAACCAGTGCGAAGCGTGGGCCCGCTACCGCTGCCCGGAGTCTCCTGATAACTTGCAATTCCGCCTGGCGCGCGGCTTCATCAACGGCGAACTCCTGACGGTAACCCTGCGCGGTTCAGGCGAAATCGACTGGGGCGCGGCCTCCGACTGGGCGGAACCCGCCCCGAAGCAGGAACCGCTCCTCCATCTCATCCGCAACCTCAACCGGATGCGCAAAACCTATGCCGATCACCTCCGCCGGGGCGAAATGGCCAAGCCCTTCTGCCGAGTGGAAGCCGGCGTCTACACCTTTTGCGCCGCTTCGTTCGACATGGAGTTCCCCACGGTACTCGATTCAAGCTGGCTGGCGGCGGACGGCACCAAAATGCAGTTTCTGGTGAACTTTCGGGAGAAGCCGGAGCGGGTCCGGCTTTACCCCGCGCCGGGAGTGGCCGTGCGTCCGATAGGGGGAGTTGCGTTTTGCAGTGAGCCCTTCGAGTTGGCAATCCCGCCCCTCGAAGCGGTCGCGCTGGAGATACGGTAACGGGCTCCGTACTACTATCTACCAAAATCTTGTTTTTTTGCGATGATTCTTGAGTGATTGCTTTGTGATTCAAGCATTTCGGCAGTCCGACCAGTCCGACTTGTCCGACCCGTCCGACAGAGCCGGCCGCCAATACAGGTTAAACCTTTTTCACATAACCAAAAACATTGTTTGCAAACTGCCTTTGCGTTGGGTTGCGGGCAAAGCCCGCGGTTGACGTCGTGGGAGTTGGGCAGAGACGTCGTGGGTGTCGAAGGAGGTTGCACCTCCTCCGAACCTCCTCGGCTCTGGGGTAACAACGTTTTTTGCGCGAGAGATTGACGGAGTGCGGGGTGAGATGGAGCTGGGAGTCAGGAGGGGCCCCGCCGGAACCACCCCCGGGTGTGGGGAAGCCGCCGGATGTGGCCGAGCACTTCCGCCTCCTGACCCTAGCGTTTGCTTACGCAAACTTAATCGCCCCTGCGGGGCGCCCTCAGACGGCGGGGCCTTCGCTGCGTTGCGCTCGGCTTCGTCGCAATTGCTCCTCGCTCATTTGCTGCCGCAAATGAGTGCCCTCGCATCCACTCCGCGGCGCTTCGCGTTCCTGTGGGCGGCAACGTTGTGTGCCGCATTTTGTTGGGCGGCAACGCGGTGTGCCGCATTTTGTTGGGCGGCAGCGCGGTGTGCCGCATTTTATTGGGCGGCAGGGCGGTGTGCCGCATTTTAACGTGGCTGAGTTGCGAGGCGAGCACAGCGCGTTGCTACTTTTCTTCTTCGCGGTCCCTATTGTCTCTATTGTCCCTACCGTCCCTATGAGCCGCGCGCCACGGCCCACCTGCCTCTTGTCACTTCACCAAAAACGCCGTTCGCGGCCCACTGATTTTTCACTTTTTTTTCGCCGGGCTATTGACATTCATCCGGTTTTGTGGTATAATTAAATTTAAATCGATTGAAACACTCCTATAAACCATTTACAATATTATTTAAATCGATTGAAAAAAGATGACCATCTACGATATCGCGGAACAACTTGAAGTCTCGGCGGCGACGGTTTCGCTGGCGCTGGGCGATGACCGACGCGTGTCGGCGCATACCCGCCGGCGCGTCCAGGAGTTTGCCTGGCAGCACGGCTACAAGCGGAACGAACAGGCGCGGAACTTCCGGCTGAAGCGCACCAACAACGTGGCTCTCGTCGTCCACAACATCGACAACGACTTCTGGTTCGGCGTGGTGCGCGCGGTGGAAAGCGCCCTGGGCGAAGGGTACAATGTGATCCTCTGCAACACCGAAGGCGATCTGGAGAAGGAGCGCAAGATCTTCCGCGACCTCCTCCGCCGCCGGGTCGACGGCATCATCATCCAGCCCGCCTCACAAGCCGAAGAGCATCTGGAGGAGGCCGTTTCGGCCGGGATTCCGGTCGTCTCGCTGGAGGCGACGGCCAATCCCTGCCTCTCCTTCGTCAAAGGGAACGACGCCGAAAGCGCCCGTCAACTGACCGAAAAATGCCTCGCCCTGGGCCATGCCAAAATCGCCTTCCTCACCTTCCGCAGCAACAGCATCGGCCTCGAAGAGCGGCTCCGCGGTTTTCTGGAAGCCGCCGGGAGCAATGGGGAGGTCTTCGTCGCCGGCGAGCTGAGCCAGCAAGCGATCGAACAGGTCTTCGGCGCGCACTGCCGGGATTTCGCGCTGGTCCTCTGCTCCGACGACCGGGTCGCCTGCTTCCTCCTCAAAGTATTGAACGACAAGAAAATCCGGGTCCCCGGCGAGCTCTCGGTGATCGGCTGGAACAACAGCCGCTTCCTGGAGTACCTCACCCCCGCCCTCTCCTCAGTCGCCATCCCGATGTGCGAGGTGGGGGAGCGCGCCGCCCGGCTGATCCTGAAATCCCTCGGCGGCTCCGCCGGTACGGAGAAGTGCTACATCGAGCAAACCATCGTTATTCGAGAATCATTCACATTCAACCAGAACCCCAAATCGTAAGGAGCTTAAAGCATGATGAGGCGACATTTCACTCTGATCGAACTCCTGGTCGTAATTGCGATCATCGCCCTCCTGGCGGCCCTGCTTTTGCCCGCGCTCAATAAAGCCCGGGAAAAAGCCAACGCCACCACCTGTCTCGGCAATGAGAAAACCATGGGCACGGGGCTGACCTTCTACCAGAACGACCACAACGGCTGGCTGGTCAACGGGCAGCACAACTGGAGCTTCGACGGGAAGGCCTATAATTACTGGTATCAGGATCTCTCGCGCTACATTCAGCAGGGAAAGAGCTTCCTCTGCCCCACCGGCGGCCTCGGCTGGGCGCGGCAGACCGAAGACAACTCCGCCCGCTATTTCCACCCCGATCGCGGCGCGTACATCAGCTACGCGGTCAACGTCAAAGTCTCCGGCGCGCCCGGATTGGCGGCCAGCTATAACAAATGGTACAAAATCAGCTCCATCAAGCATCCCACCCGGACCGTCTACGTGATGGATGGCCACAACGACATCATGTTCCTCGGCGGCGAGTCGGAAGTGCTGAACAAGCCGGACCGCGTACCGAAAAACTTCCGCCACGGCGATAAAACCAACGCCCTCCTGGTGGATGGCCGCGCCACCCCGATCAGGCGCGCCCCCTGGGCGGATCTCAGCAGCACCTACGTATGGGCCCTCTACTGATGAAAGCATTATTCCTGACCACTCTGACGGCGCTTCTCCTCGGCACGGCGGCGGCGAATGAAAAAGGGACCATCCGCGAATGGCGTCCGGGGGAAGGCACTCCGCCCGGCAAAGTCGCCTGGACTCCCTCCGGCGGAGCCCTCGCCAACGTCGCCACCCCCGCCCGGCCGGAAGGCGGCGCCCCCAAGGTGTGGCGCTTCGACACCAAACCCGCCGACCACGTCATGGCCTACGCCGTCAACGTGGCCGAGCTCGATCTCAAGCTGGAGGGCTCCTGGTTCGAATTCTCCTACTACCTCCCCCCCGACACCAAAGTGACCCGGCTGCGCCCCGGAATCCGCGTTCGCGGCGGCAAGCATGTCGCCGCCGATCTCGCCCCGGTCAAGGGCCGCTGGACGACCGTGCGCTGGCCGCTCGACGGCGCGCACACCAAAGCGGCGCGCGACGCCGGCGGGCAATATGCCGATTCACTCGAACTCGGCGCACTGGCGGCAAGCGGCCCCATCGCTCTCGAAATCGGCCACTTCGCCGTCGGCGTCAAAGAGGACCCCGTTAAAGCCGACGCGGAAGGCGTCTACTCCGCCAACCGCACGCCGGAAGTTCTGATGGGTTGGAGTGCGGCGGAAAATCTGCCCGCCTCCGCCGCCATCTGGTCGCCGGGGCGCTATACGCAAAAGACGACCGACCGGGCGCTCCGCCTGGAGGCCGAGAGCCACGCCCTGGCGCTCTCCTTCCGCCTCGAAGCGCCGCTCGCCGACACCTGGCTGGAATTTGAATACTTCCTGCCCGAAGGCTCCAAAATCCGTTCGGTCAACCCCGGAATCACCGTCAAAGAGTGGGCCGGCAAGCGCCGCACCCTCCGCCTCCCCCCCGTCACCGGCGAATGGCGGCGGGAAAAGGTCTCCCTCGCCCAGATCATGGGCGGCGACACCTGGCGCGGCGGCGAGGCCGCCACCGCCGCCATGGTCGAAATCGGCTTTCTCGGCGACACCGGCAGCCCCCTCACCGTGGAAATCGCCCAAGTACGGCTGGTGCGCGAGCTGACCGCCTTCGCGCCGCTCGTCCGCCCGCAATGGCTGCAGAGTTCGGGAACCCTCCGGCGCACCTTCACCATCCGGGGAACGCCGGAGAAGGGCTGGGTCATGGCCCTCGCCGCCCCCTCCTTCACCCTTCGCGTCAACGGCCGGGAGGTCGGCAAAGGCGTTTTCTCCAACCACGGCGACTGGTCGATGAACAGCCAATGGCCCGTGGCGGCCGAGTGGCCGCTCGCCGGACTTCTAACCGCCGGGGAAAACCGGGTCGAAATCGACATCGCCCCCGGCCAGGCGCGCGCCCTCGTCGCCCTGGGCTGGGAAGAGGGCGACCAACGCCGGGTGATCCTCTCGGACGCCGCCTGGCTCCAGTCCTCGGGCGAAGCGGCAAGTGTTCGCCCCCTCGGGGAGAACACCCGGCTCCGCGGCCTCGACATCTACCCCGTCCGCCCCCCCGCCGCCTGGCAGCCTCCCTCGGAACGGCCGGATTACACCAAAATCGCCGCCAATCCGCCGACCGCCGACAAGCTGAAAATCGCCCCCGAAAAGGGCAAATGGGGAACCCTCAAACAAGGCGGCCGCTGGTGGCTGCAAAGTCCGTCGGGGAAGCCCTTCTTCTTCAACGCCACCCAGATCGTCAATCGCATTTATGAGAACTACGGCTACTCCGACTGGGCGCGGCGCAGCTATTCCACAGAAAAGGCCTGGGCCGACGACGCGACCCTTCTCGTGCAGCGGCTCGGCTTCAACGGCCTCGCGGTCGCGGCCACCGCCGACTCCGCCTTCGCCGCCGGAGCGCGCCGGGGGCTCGTCTACTTCACCTACCTCGACAGCCGCGCCGGGGGGCCCGATCTGGTCAACAAAAGCGGCCAGCCCCTGCCCCGCGTCCCCGACCCCTTCAGCGAAGAGTGGCGGAAAAACCTGCGCCTCCGCGCGGAGCAGGCCGCCAAGCGCTGGAACGACGACCCCGCCTGCGTCGGTTTCTTCGTCAACAACGAAGCCCACCTCGAAGGCAACCTCGCCGGGCGCTCCTCCTCCGGCTTCGTCTACTCGAAGGACTGCGGCCGTGAATTCGTCCGCTGGCTGCGCGAACGTTACAAGGACGACCTCGCGACGCTGAACCTCGCCTGGTTCGGCGGCACAACCGGGCAGCACCTCGCGAGCTTCGAAGACGTATTGGTCAAGAAACCCGACCCTCTCGGCAAGGTGCCCTTCATGGCCGACCCCACCGCGGCGGCGGCTTTAGCGCAGATCGGCCGCCGCCTCGGCGGCGACGAGCAAGACGCGAAAAAGGGCCGTATGCGTCAGGATTTCGACGATTTCGCCGCTTACACGGTCGAAGTCTACGCCGCGTACACCCTGAAAACCATGCGCGAATTCATGCCGGATAAATTGATCGGCAGCAACCGCTTCATGGGCGCCTCCACCGAAGCGATGCTGGCCGCCTGGCGCGATTACGACCTCATCGCCTGGAACTCCTACCCCATGTGGGTCTGGCAGGATGCGAAATATACCGACCGTCAGCTGGCCGAGATCGAAAAGGCGCACCGGGTAACGGGGAAACCCGTGATGCTGACCGAGTGGGGCGTTCAGGCGCTGGACGTCGCCATGGCGTCGCCGTCGGCGCAGCTCTTCACCCAGAAAGAGCGCGGCGTCGGGCACGGCAAGGTGGTGAAGCAGGTGATCGAGACCTTCCCCTTCGTCCTCGGCCTGGTGCATTTCGGCTACCAGAACCTGGCGGACAGCGAAGGTCAGGGCTGGGGACTGGTCGACAACGACGGCCGCCCCTACGACGACTTCATCGCCGGCGTCGCGGCCGCCAACCGCTGGTTGGACAACACCTTCCAATCCCGATAAAACGGAGTTTACCCCATGCGATCCCTTTGCCTCCTGCTCGTCTTTTTTACCCTCTTCTCCGCCATGGCGCAGGCTCCCGCCTGGATCTGGTATCCGGAAAAGGCCGAAGACAACACCATCCGCGCCTTCCGCCAAACCTTCCGGGTCGAGGACGCCGTGAAATCGGCGCAGCTGCTGGTCCTGGCCGACGACAACGCCGAAATCCGGATCAACGGCCTCCCCGAGAAACCCCTGCCCGGCTGGCTGAAATTCAACCGGTACGACGTGACGCAGCTGATCCGGCAGGGCGACAACGTGATCGCCGTTCAGGTGCGCAACGGGCGCGCCGACGCGGGGCTCCTCTGCCGCTTCGAAATCTTCACTGACAAGGGGGTCGTCACCGTCAACACCGGCGCGAACTGGAAGTGCTCCAAGGAGCTGCCGGAGGGCTGGCAAACCACCGCCTTCGACGACTCCGGCTGGACCAACGCCAAGAAACTCGGCGGCGCCAACCTCTCCCCCTGGAACAAGATCGTCGACGTCTCCCCCTTCCTCGTCGCCTCCCCGGCAAAGCGCCGGCCCATTCCGCCGGAGAAGCGGGGGCGGCTGATGCTCGACGACTTCTCCGACCTCTCCAGCTGGATGGGCTGGCCGATCCGGGGGATGCGCCCCGGCCACAACGTCCTGCCCTACCAGCTCGGTTTCGGCGCCGGTCCGGACGCCTCCCGCAACGACGGCGGAACCGGCATGATCGACTACGATTTCACCGCGCCCAACGGCCTCATCGTCTTCGAAAAGAACGCCGTCTACAAGAATCCCGGCGCCGCCGAAGCGATCGAATTCGACGCCAATCCGCAAGGGTACGAGTGCGAAGTCTACTTTGAATTGATGGACCGCACCGACAAACCGAGGTTCAAGACCCTCCCCATCCGTCTCTCCGGCAACGAATGGAAGCGCTACCGGCTGGAGCTCGATGCGAAGACGGTCGAGAATTTCGACGATCTCATCTTCCCCGTGGCGATCCGCCAGCTCTGCTTCGTCGGCCTTAAATCGGGCAAGGGCCGGGTGCTGCTCGACGACCTCGCTTTCGTCACCGACCTCTCCGGCGGCGACGGCGCCATCACCATCCACCCCGAATACGACGGGCTCGCCCACCCCCTGAACCGGCCGGTCCGGCAGGAGTACCGCATCCGCAACAACTGGAACCGCCCGGTCGCCGACACCGTCACCTTCGAGGTCTTCGACATCGCCGACCGCAAAGTCTTCTCCGCCCAAAAGACGCTGGAGGTCGAAGCCTACGGCCTCACCCGCGTCTCTTTCGAAACCGGCCCCTTCAAAACCAGAGGCTCCTACCGGACGGAGGTCTCCGTGACCAACGCCCTCACCCGGCAGACCTTCACCGGCTGGTTCGGCGTCTTCGAACCCAACCACCGGCGGCTCAACACCCGGCCGATGTGGTTCGGGGTCGAAGACCAGGGGCTGCGCAACTTCCGTTACGAGGAGGAGCTTCACGTCGGCTGGATGAAGATGCTCGGCATCGACATCATCCGCGGCAACGCCATCGGCACGCAGCTGGAACGGGTTCCCCACACCGCCTTCGGCTACGAGCAGTACCAGGCGATGTACCAGCCGCATTTCGACGCCGGGATCGACCTCGTCTTCTCCTACGCCGGCGATGTTCCGGGCTGGACCGGGCAGCCGAAGTTCGCGAGCAATCTAGAGGAGTTCGCGAAGCATATGCGGCAGGTCGCCGACTTCATGAACCGCAACCCCGGCATCCGCTACTTCGAGTGGTTCAACGAACCCAACCTCGGTTACTTCCGCGAGCGCACCACCGAGGAGTACCTCGATTCGCAGCGCGCCTTCTACCCGATCTTCAAGCAATACGCCCCGAACGTCAAAGTGGCGACCGGCGGCGTGGTCATCAACCACAGCCGCGCCCGGAAAGACTTCGCCCGCCGGATGTATCAGGAGAACCGCGATTTCTACGACATCGTCTGCTACCACGGCCACGAAGGCTACGCCGCCCACCGGAAAAGCCTCGAAACCATCGACGGCTGGCTCGCCGAAGCGAAGGTGAAGAAACCCTTCGGCAACTCCGAAGCCGGGGCGCGCTCGTACTACACCCACCCCGACATGTTCCGGCTCCAGGCCGCCGAGCTGGTCAAGAAGATCACCCTCACCAAGAGCCGCGATTCGGAGTTCTACATCTGGTTCATGCTCCACGATTACGGCGACAAGTACATCAACGCCGACGATTCCTTCGGCCTCGTCACCGTGGATAACCAGCCGAAACCCTCCTTCCTCGCCTACAACGAGCTGATCCGCCGGCTCGCCGACACCGAACCGCAGGAGGCGGCCCCCCTCGACGCCCGGCTGGAGAATTACCGCTTCACTCGCGGCGACGAGGAGATCTTCGTCTGCTGGCCGCGCGGCGGCGCCTTCTCCTTCGCCGTCCGCAGCGCCGCGCCGATCGTCCGCAGCGACATCTTCGGCAACGAGTCCGTCATCCAGCCCGCCGGCGGGATCGCCTTCCTCGAAAGCGACGCCCTCCCCTTCTACCTCAAGAGCAAAAAAGGCTCTCTTTCCGCCGTGGAATCCCCCTTGCGTACCGCCTCCACCCCCGTCTTCGTGCCGGGCGAAAAAGGCGAAGTCGAGCTGGAGCTGGTCAACCCCTACCGCGAAACCATCGCCTACAACCTCCAGGCGGAGGGCATCCGCCGCGAAGGCACCCTCCGCCCCGGCGGGCTCTTCAAGCTGAAAGTTCCCGTCGCCATTCCGGCGGACGCCCCCTACGGCAATCTGCCGCTGCGCTGCAAGCTGAAGCTGACCGGCGGCAACACCGTCTTCATCGACAGTGAAATCGCCATCGACCGCCACATCGGGCTGCCGGTCGGCTCCGCCGCCGGACGCGCCGTCACTCTCAACCGGGCCGACCAGGTCCGCGAAATGATGTTCGACCCCAATTCGCCGCGCTGGAGCGGTCCCGAGGACCTCAGCGCCGACATCCGCCTCTCCCGCCGCGGCACAACGCTGCTGTTCGACGCCGTCGTCACCGACGACGACCACAGCACCCCCGGCGAAAACGCCTATGTCTGGAAAAATGACTGCCTCCAGGTCGGCATCGCCAACCAGGCCGACGCCCACTACGAATTCACCGTCTCCGGCGACGGCAAAGGCAAAACCATCATCTGGAACCACATCCGCCCCGGCGACGGCAGCATGATCGGCGCAGCCTGGAACTACCCCGCCACCGTCACCCGCGAAGGCAACCAAACCCGCTATCACTTCGAAATTCCCGCCGCCGCCGTCGGCCTCACCGGAACCCCCGACGAAGCCTTCCGCCTCGCCTACCTCGTCAACGACACCGACCGCGGCCAACACCTCCGCTTCATGGAGTATTGCAGCGGCATCCAACCCTCCAAAAACCCCCGCCTCTTCGGCTGGGCCAAATTCACCCGCTGACCAACGTCGCGGGAGCCGGGGGAAGGCAAGGGGGGCTTCTTTTCACGTGAGGCAATTGCAAAATTCTATGTCTGATGTGGTTTAACGACGGTTCTCTCTGGGCCAGCCTGGCCCAGACCCCCCGGCGGGCTCCGCCCTGCACCCGCAAGGGCTACCGCCCTTGACCCCAGTACTCGGGGGGAACCTCCAAACGGCCTCAGTCGGCCACTCTCCCCGCTTTTTTGCGGGGAGAGGGCAAGCGACTGAAACCGTTTGGCGCCAGGGGGCTCCGCGCCCCCTGGACCCTCGGCAGGACGGGGGTCCTGCACCCTGGC
>JAVBRV010000053.1:0-7349 GCA_031547585.1 Victivallaceae bacterium | reverse complement strand
AGCGCCCTGGTCGGGGGCCTGGGGCAGATTGCCCCAGCGGGTTAGCCGTCTATATCGTGGGTTGATTCGTGCGACTTGCGAGGGGAGATGCCGATGACGAATTCGCCGCGCCACTCGCGTGTGGCGGCGAGTGCGGCGAGTTCGCGGGCGGGGGCGGTGAGACGTTCTTCGTGGAGCTTGGTGGCTTCGCGGATGACGGCGACTTCGGCTTCGGGACCGACGATTTCGGCGATTTCGGGCAGCAGTTTGGCGATGCGGTAGGGGGATTCGAAGAAGAAGACGGTTTTATCTTCGTCGCGGATTTGTTCGAGGAAGCTGCGGCGGCGGCCGGATTTTACGGGAATGAAGCCGTAGAAGGCAAAACGGTCGACCGGCAGGCCGGAGGCGGCGGCGGCGAAGGTCAGGGCGGAGACGCCGGGAATGATTTCGGGCATGATTCCGCGCTTCAGGGCTTCGCGGACGAGGAGGAAACCGGGGTCGGCGATGGCGGGAGTTCCGGCGTCGGAGACTACGGCCAGCCGTTTGCCGGCGAGGACTTCATCGAGGAGTCCGTCGGTGCGGTGGTGTTCGTTGTGGGCGTGGTAGCTGACCAGCCGGGTGTGGATGTCGAAATGGGTCAGGAGCTGGCGGGTGCGCCGGGTGTCTTCGGCGGCGACGACGTCGACCTCCTTCAGAACGCGGAGCGCCCGGAGGGTGATGTCCTCCAGGTTGCCGATGGGGGTGGCGATGAGATAGAGCGCGCCCTTTGAAACGCAATTTTCCGATTCCGGTTGCAAAACGCATCCTCCTGTGATACACTATATGAATGATGGAACGTCTGGTCAAATATCTTGCCGCCGCCGGAGCCGCTTCACGCCGGAACGCGGGCGAACTGGTCAAAGCCGGCCGGGTCGCCGTGGATGGTACGACGGTGACCGAGCCGGGCTTCCGCGTCCCCGACGGGGCTGCGGTCACCCTGGACGGCCGGCGGCTGCAACGTACGGCCAAATACTATATTCTGCTTCACAAGCCGCGCGGCTATGTCTGCACCCATGCCGACCCCCACGCGCCCCGCAAGGCGGCGGATCTGGTGAAACTCGACCCCCAGGTCCGCCTCGCGTATGCCGGGCGGCTCGATAAGGAGAGCGAGGGGATGCTGATCCTCTCCAACGACGGCGACTATATCGAGCAACTGACTCACCCGAGTCATCAAATTCTGAAACGCTACCACGTGACTCTCGAGCGGGAACTGATCCCCGCCGAAATGGAACTTCTCCGCCGGGGTATCGTCGATGACGGCGAAGCCCTCCACGTCGAGGCGATCGAACGGATCTCCCCCAAACGCTATCAGGTTACCCTAAACGAGGGGAAAAAGCGGGAAATCCGCCGCTTGACCGCCCATGTCGGCGCCCCCACCGTGCGCTTGATCCGCGTTCGAACCGGGGCGCTGTTGCTCGGCGACCTCGCTCCCGGCTGTTGGCGGGAGTTGTCGCCCGAAGAGGTGGCGCTTACCCTGCGGCAGGGGTGACGGCGGGGACGGTTTCTTCCGCCGCCGGAGCCTTTTCCTGGAGTCGCACTTCGGCGGGAGCTTCCGGTTTTTCTTCTTTCTCCGGCTGGGGAATGGCAACGGGAGTATCCAGAATATCTTCGGCCATGCGCCCCCGGGCGTCCAGCTCGCGGGCGACGTCTTCGCTCTTTTTGAGGAACAGCGCCTTGACCTTGAGGGCGGCGGTGGTGCGCACCTCCCGATTCAGCTTGACTTCGCTGCCGAAGCGATCGTCCGGCATCGGGGAGTGGAACGACGTCCGCTGGAAGGTCCCCGGGTGGGTGACTTCGCCCGACATGAAGCTGTGCGTGCCGAAACGGACATTTTCGGCCGTCACCACGCAGACGGCGTCGGCGCCGTATTCGCGCGCCTCTTCCTTCAGCAGCTCATAGATATCGTATTTCGCGGTTTTCTCGGGGACGAGAAGCGTGCCGCGGCCGATGATGCGCAAGGTTCCCGGCGGAGGGAGCTCGGCGCGGCTCTTGTAGAGCGTGATCTCCTCGCTTTTCGCCGTCGGCTCGAATTTCTGGCCGACGTATTCGAAGCTCGAACAACCGGCCAGCAACGGCAGCAGCCCCAGGAGAAGGAGTTTACGCCAACGTTTCATTTGCGCTCCGACTTCTCTTTTTCGAGCTTGGCGGCCGCTTCGTTTTCGGCGCGCTGTTCATCGAGCTTCCGTTGCATATTGGCCCTCAGCTCCGGCGGCAGATCCGAGTCGAGGAAGGCCTTCAGCATGGTCCGCTTCATTTCGTCGTAGGGGGGAAGCTTGGTGCGCTCCTCCGTGCCCATGTCGGCCATGTAGCGGGTGTAGATGGAGCGGGCGATCCGCTCGTTGGCCGCCGCCGCGTTGTCGTCGTTGTAAGCCAGATAGTAGAAGCCGCGGAAGAGGAGGCCGGAGACGATCTCGCTCACCTTCTTGACCGCCGCATCGCGGACGTTTTCGGCGAAGGCGTCCATGATGAACTCTTCGATCGAGGCGAACTTTTTGCCGTCCTCCTTAATCAGCTTCTTGTAATACTCCTCGGCCTTGGTGAACTGGCCGTAGGTGTAGAGGATGGTGACCGCCTCCTTCATGAAGTTGATCCGGGCGCTGCGGAAGGTCGAACTGGCGTTCTGCTTGTCGAAGGTTTCCTGCGCCTCTTCGTAGGTGCGGTAGACCGAATCGACCAGCGCCAGGTTCGGAACCACGATGAGATCGTCGAAGCTCCGGTCGTTCACCATCAGGAGCTTGCCGGCGCGGAAGGCCTCGTAGAGCGACTGGGTGATGATGCGGTTGCAGTCGAGATTGATGTTCCCGGGGGTGCGCTTGAGGCCCATGGTCGCCCAGTAGATCGCCTGCGATTCGGGGACGCGCCAATCCATGGCGCCGTATTTCTCGTCGATTTCGATGATGACGGAGGGCTCCAGCTTCAGCACCCGGCGCAGCAGCTCCGCCCGGAAGAAGTGGGTCAGCGTCTCGGTCAGGGCGGGGTCGTTCAGCTTGCGCACGAGTTCGGCGGGCAGCGCCGCCGGTTCGACCGCGCGGAAGGCGTCGTAGACGGCGGTGAAATCCTTGAAGCCGGCGGCGTCGGCCGCCTTCCAGAACTTGTGTTCCGGGGGGTAGAGCGCGTGAAACGCCTTCTCATTCCCCGGAACGGCGGCCATCGCCCGCCAGTCGGGATTGGCGCTGCCGACGATGTTGGTCATCTGAACCGCCAGCCGGTTTTTGTAGTAGAGATTGGCGTCGTCCATGATGTTGCCGAGCTTGTGCTGGAAGATCCAGGCCAGCTCTTTGTAGAGGATCGGGTCTTCGGGGTTGTACTCGATCGCCTGGTCGCGGATCAGCTTGATTCCCTCATTCACCCAGCGCCAGCGCTCGGGGAAGCTCGAACAGGTGACCGAAATGTTGTAGGCCATGTTCCAGGCGAGATAAGCGGTCGCGCCCGAGAAGGTCGGCTGCAGGTCGGTGATCCAGCGGGCGAGCTGAACCATCTCGTAGTAGCTGCCCTCTTCCTGGAGCGACCCCGTCCGGAGCCAGAGAAGGTCGGCCACCACCCCGCGGAAGCTCCCGAGGGCGACGGTGGTGAAAACCACCATCGGCGGCGCGTTCTTGATCTGGCCGGTGAAGCGGAGGTGGTGCTCGGCCACCTGGGCGTCAAGATGCTTTTCGACCCGGTACACGGCGAACAGCAACGCCAGCGTGACCAGCGTCAGCGAGAAAAACAGAACGATTGTGCGGAAACGGCTCATTTGCGAATCACCAATCCAAGTTCCCTGCGACGATACAGGATGATGCCGAGTGCAAAGAGAGGCAGCGCCCGGCAGATGAAATAGAACCAGAAGAGTTCCCAGATGACCGAAAGCTCGACCAGCTCCCCGTTGGCCACGATTCCGGTGGTCTGGAAGGCCTGCATGGGGATGAGGATCCACAGCAATCCCTTGCAGAGCTGCTGGACAAACTGGTCGTAGGCTCCGGAAATATAGCTCATTCCGGCGAGGTAGATGGCGATGCTCCCGAAAAAGAGGTAGCTGACCACCACGAAGATCGCCGTCGGCAAGGTGAGGAAGCCGCCGAAGGCGCAGCCCAGCCCGGCCAGAATCATCAGCTCCATCGCGATCACCAGGATCGCCCGTGAGTAGTTCCCGAAGAACCCCGTGACCTCGATCAGCAGCTTCGGCCCGTCCACCATCTGGAAATACTGCCGTTCGCGGGCGTCGTCGGCGTTGATGTAGGTGAGGAAGACCTTGCGGTCGGGGGTGACCACCTTCCACTCCGGATGCAGGGTCAGCTCATGGAATTCACCCGACATCACCTGCTGCGGCATCTGGGTGACGGCGTAGAAGTCAAGCTCGTAACCGCCTTCCGGAACGGCCGCCGCGGTGTTTTGCCCCGCTTCGACCTTGCGCGCCACTCCCCCCAGCCACCAGGAGCGGGTCATGCGCTGCCCTTCGCTGGCCACCTTGCCGATGTAGGGGCGGAACCGGAGATAGATCGGCTTGTCGCCCGAAGGCAGATTTTCAAACTCCCAGACGCGCGGCGAGTTGAATTCGATCGACGACCCCGCCGAAACCACTTCGCGCCGGGCGTCGTCGGACATCTTCGCCAGCGCGGCCGCGCTGGTATCCACCGAGAGGCCGCGCTCCTGAAGTCCTTTGAGCCGCCGGGCCACCAGGTCGCGGGTCTGCGTGTCGTAGTCGGGAATCTTCGGCCAGAAGACTCGGCGGCCGACCATCACCTCGTTGCGGATCTGTTCGCGCTGCTCGGGGGTGAACTCCTGCTGGTTGTAGCGGTAGATGATGATGCCGTACAAGGAGAGGCCGACGAGAAACAGCAAAGAGAGGTGGATCAGGCAGACCCCGACCCACTTGGCGATCCAGATATTCATCCGCGACACCGGTTTGGTGACCACCATGTGGAGCTGGTAGTTCTCGATATCCTGCGCCATCACGAAGCAGCCGACCCACACCGAGGAGAGCCCGAGAATCGTGCTCACCACGGCGAGACTGTACTGCAGCGAAACCCGGATGAAGCCGCCGGCCGTGCCGTCATTGCTGATCATCCAGGGAATGGTCAGCACCGACAGCAACAGAAGCAGCAGCAGCACCTGGAAGATGTGCGACCGAACCGCGTTCCGAACCGTCAGCCGGATAATTGCCCAGAAAGATTTCATTGGTTTTTACCACCCAGCAGGTCTTGAATTCGGGCGTTGGCGTCGTCGAGCTCGCGATTTTCCTCTTCCTTGGCGGCGGCGGCGGGAGACTCCGCCGGAGCTTCGGCGGCGAGGGCGTCCAGCACCTCCTCCTTGACCGGGGCCGGAGCGGCGGGAGCGGCGGCGGCGGGCTCCTCCTTCGGGGGAACCGCCTGGGGTTCCTGAAGCAGCGACTCCAGGACGGCGCTCTTTTCGTCGCCCTGCGCCAGGTATTCGGCGATCCGGCCGCCCGACACCACGCCGGCGGTTTCGACGCTCTCGACCCGCGCCCGGGCGATGACGTCGAGGAAGAACTCCTCCAGCCCGCGGCGCGGATGATCGACCCGGAACTCCTCGCCATCGAGGTTTTCACGCAGAATCTTCAGCAGTTTCTCCAGCACCTCGGGCTTCAAGGAAGGCGTGGTGATGCGGTTTTCCTCCTTGACGGTGAGCAGCTCCTTCAAGCTCCCCTCGGCCCGGATGCGGCCGCCGTAGAGAATAATCACCCGGTCGCAGACGTCTTCGACGTCGCTCAAGAGGTGGCTGGTAATCACCACCGTCTTCCCCCGCTTCTTGAGGGCGAGGATGAGATCCTTCACCTCTTTGCAGCCGAGAGGGTCGAGTCCGCTCGTCGGCTCGTCGAGAATCAGGAAGGCGGGGTCGTTGATCATCGCCTGCGCCAGACCGATCCGGCGGGCCATGCCCTTCGAAAATTCGCCGACCCGGCGGCGGCGGGCATGCTCCATGCCGACCATTTCGAGCAGCTGATCGATGCGTTGCTTGCGGTCCTGGCGCGACAGGTTGAAGAGCGAGCCGAAGAAATCCAGCGTCTCCTCGGCGGTCAGGTACTTGTAGAGATAGGAATCCTCCGGCAGATAGCCGATTTCGCGCTTGGTTTCCACCGCGCGGGCCGAGCGGCCGAACACCTGAAGGCGTCCGCCGGTCGGGTAGAGAAGCCCCAGCAGCATCTTGACGGTGGTCGATTTGCCGGAGCCGTTCGGCCCCAGGAGCCCGACCACCTCGCCGGGCTGGATTTCGAAGTCGATGTCGTTGACCGCCTTCGCTTTGGGCCGTCCCCAGAAATCGCGGAAGACCTTGGTCAGACCCACCGCCCGGACTATCGGTTCACGTTGTTCAGCCATTCTTGCCGCCCGCCTTTACAGAAGTTCCGAATCTGAAACGCCGCCGTTATCCTCAAGCGTCAGCTCTTCGCCGATGCGGATAAGGCGCGCGCTGTTGAAGATGATGACCAGCGTACTGCCCGCGTGCACAACCGCGGCCCAGATCGGCGTCATCCAGCCGAAAACCGACAGCACCATGCCGCCGAACACAAAGAGCATGCCGAAAAGCAGGTTCTGATTGATCACGAGACGCGATTTGCGCGACAAGTACACCAGCATGGGGATCCGCCGCAGGTCGTTGGTCATCAGCGCAATCGAAGCGCTGTTCACCGCGACGTCGCTGCCGATCGCCCCCATGGCGATGCCGAGGTCACCCGCCGCCAGCGCCGGCGCGTCGTTGACGCCGTCGCCGACCACCGCCACCCGGGAGTTCTCTTTGACCCGTTCGACGAATTCAACCTTGCCCTCGGGCAGGCATTCGCTCTTGAACTCGTCGACCTGAAGCTGTCCGGCGACCGCCTCGGCCACCGACTGACGGTCGCCCGTCACCATCGCCGCGAAGCGGACTCCGAGCTTGCGGAGGTCCTGAATCATCGACGGAGCCTCGTCGCGCAGTTTGTCGCGCATGCCGATCCAGCCCAGCACCTTGCCGTCGAGGGCGACGTAGACCACGCTCATGCCCTCGCTCTCGCCGGCGTCGTGGTCGGGGACCTTGACGCCGGTTTCATCCATCCAGTTCGCCCGGCCGACGGCGCAGCGGCGCCCTTCCAGCGTGGCGGTGACGCCCTTGCCGGGGACCTCCGCCGCGTCGGTCGCGGAGTCGAGCTTCAGCCCCGCCTCTTTCGCCAGCTTCTGGATGGCGATCGCGGTCGGGTGGTTGCTGTATTGCTCCACCGAAGCCGCCACCTTGAGGAGTTCGGCCGGGGTCACGGGGTCGAACGGCGTCAGTTTCACCACCGACAGGAGACCGTCGGTCAGCGTCCCGGTTTTGTCGAAGACGAAGGAGGTGATTTTGGAGGCCAGCTCGAGGTGGCT
>JAVBRV010000098.1:0-14027 GCA_031547585.1 Victivallaceae bacterium | reverse complement strand
CGGCGGCGGCGACCAGAATCTGGTCGATGTGGATGAATTTCGGAATGAGGAGGGTGTCGGTCCGGAGGTTGCTCGCCTCCTCGGGGTAGAGCGCCACGCCGGTTCCGGAGTAGAGCGCCGAGGGGCTGGTCGCCGCCGTGCTGGTGGTGTTCGACGCGGAACCCGTTTTGAGGCCGGTGACCCGGAGCCGGATGGTCGTCCAGGGGGCGATGATCACATCGTCCTCGTCGGCTCCCATCATGTTCGCCCCCTTGGCTTTCAAGACGCCGATCACGGTAAAGGTGACGTTCTTGATCCGCAACTCGTTATCCACCGGCGAAACGCCGCCGAACACCTCGCGGACGATGGTCGAACCCACCAGGCAGACCCGGGCGCGGGACTCCACCTCGTATTCGGTGAAAGCGCGTCCATCCTCGATCTCCCAGTTGCGGATCTGGAGGTAATCGGGCGAAGTCCCGACGATCTGGTTCGGCGCGTAGTTGACGCTCCCCGAGATCACCTGGCTGCCGCGGGCGTTGACGATGGGGGCGGTAGCGGAGACGTTGACGCATTCGCGCGCAATCGCCTCCGAATCGCCCGGGGTCAGCGACATCTGCGTCCCGGCCCCCTGGCTGACCCCCGCCTGGCGGGAGACGCCGGGAAGCACCAGAACCGTATTGGCCCCCATCTTCTCGATGGACTGCCGGATCGAGGTCGAAGAGCCTTTGCCGATCTCCATCATGGTAATCACGGCGGCGATGCCGATCACAATGCCGAGGGTGGTGAGGAGCGCGCGGGTGGGGTTCCGCAACAGCGCCTTCAAGGCCACGTCGACGGTGCTGAACATCTTCATGCGTCCTTCCTCCCCTCATAGCTGCCGTGGATCACCAGGCCGTCCTGAATGTGGATCGAGCGGTCGGCGAAAGCGGCGATATCCCGCGAGTGGGTCACCAATATGACGGTGATCCCTTCGCGGCTCAACTCACTGAACATCTTCATCACGTCCTCGCTGGTGTGCGAATCGAGGTTGCCGGTCGGTTCGTCGGCGAAAAGTACCGGCGGGCGGTTAATCAACGCGCGGGCAATGGCCACGCGCTGCTGCTGACCGCCCGAAAGCTGCGAGGGATAGTGGTCGATGCGGTCGCCGAGGCCGACCTTCTCCAGCATGGCGACGCCGCGTTCGCGGCGCTCGCGGCGGGAGAGTCCGCCGGCGGTATAGGTGAGCGGCATGATGACGTTATCCAGCGCCGAGGTGCGCGGCAACAGGTTGAAGCTCTGGAAGACGAAACCGATCTTGTGGTTGCGCACCAGCGCCCGGCGGTCGCCGGAGATATAGCCGACCTCTTCGCCATCCAGCCGGTACGACCCGCCGGTGGGGCGGTCGAGGCAGCCCAGGATGTTCATCAGCGTACTCTTGCCGGAGCCGGAGGCGCCCATCAGGGCGACGTACTCGCCGCGCTCGATACCGAGGGTGATTCCTTTCAGAACCGGCACGTCGATTTCGCCGAGGAAATAGGTTTTGGTGATGTTCTCGAGTTCGATCAGCTTCATGTCAGCGCCTGCGTTGGGGCGGTTTCGGGACGAAGGGGCTGCCGGCGGAAGCCTGCGTCTTCTGCTCTTCGGGGGTGATGATGCGGGAGCCGGAGATCACTTCCATTCCTTCCTCAAGTTCGCCGGAGAGGACTTCGCTCGAAATGCCGTCGTTGATGCCGACGCGGATCTTCACGGGGCGAATCTTCTCGCCGTCGCGGACCCAGACGGTCCCTTCGGTGCTGGAGCGGCGGCGGCTGCCGGAACGGCGCTCCCCGTTCCCCGAACGGCGTTGGCTCTCGCCGCCCTCGCGGACCTGGCCGCCCTCCCCGCCTCCGCCTTCACCGCCGCCGCGGCGGGCGCGGTTGGCGGCGGGCGCGGCGGCCGGAGCGGCTTCCGCATTCAAAGCATCGCGGTCTTCGAGCGGAACCAGCGAAGCGTCGGGCGTGTAGCGCAGCGCGGCGTTGCTGACCGCAAGGACGCCTTTGCGCTCCTCGCGGATGAATTTCACGCTGGCGGTGAGGTAAGGGAAGAGCTTGCCGTCGGAGTTGTCGGTGCTGACTTCGACCACATAGGTCACCACGTTCTGCGACATGGTGGCATTGAGGCGGATCTTGTGAACGACGCCTTCGAAGACGCGCTCGGGGAAGGCGTCGACGGTGAAGGTGGACTTCATGCCGACGCGGATGCTGCCGATATCGGCTTCGTTGACCGAAACCCAGACTTGCATTTTGCGGAGGTCTTTGGCGATGAGGAAGAGGCTGGGGGCGTTCATGCTGGAGACCACGGTCTGGCCGATGCTGACCCGGCGGTCGATAATGACGCCGTCGACGGGGGAGTTGATGACGCAGTAGCCGAGGTTGCGGACGGCGCGGTCGAGCGAGGCGTTGGCGACGGCGAGCTGGGCCTGTCCCTGGGCGAGGCTGGCTTCGCTGACGCTGATGGCGGCCTTGGCGGTGTGGTATTCGGCGTTGTAGTTGTCGTAATCGCTGCGGGAGAGAGCGTTTTTGGGATAGAGCTCGCTGGCGCGGTTCCAGTTGTTGGTCGCGAGGAGGAACTTGGCTTTGGCCTGTTCGATGTTGGCGGTGGCGCTCATCACCTGGGCTTCGGCCAGCTGCTTCTGGGCCTGGGCCTCGCGGAAGGAGGCTTCGTAGAGGGCGTCGTCGATGCGGGCGAGGACGCTGCCGGCGGTGACGTGCGAACCGTAATCGACGGGTTTGCCGTCGGTATCGGCCCCGAAGACGGTAATCATGCCGCCGACCTGGGCGCCGACGTTGACCAGTTCTTCGGGTTCGACGGTACCGGTGGCGCTGATCGAGCTGGCGAGATCGGTCCGCTGGACGGTTTCGGTGGTGAACTGCACCTGATTTTCTTTAGCGATGAATTTCTTATATCCCCAGAATCCGCCGCCGCCGAGCGCGGCGAGAATGACGAGAATCACCAACCACTTGAGTACTGCTTTCATTGACCGGTCCTTTTGTTCATAAAGAGTCCATTTTCAATATAACGGACTTCCGAAATATTTTATTGCTGTGGGAGTGAAGATTTTTCAAAAATTATTGTGATTAGCCTAAGAAGATACCGCAGGAATACCGATTTTTCAAGGTATAAAACCAAAAAAAACGAAGAGCCACGGAGTTTTTTTCTCCGTGGCCCTCCGCGTAACTCCGTGTCTCCCTTTTACGGTTGGCGGCGCTCGATGGTAAGATTGCGGATCACTACGCCGGAATCGGCGCCGGTGCCGCGGAATTGGAGCATGAAGCCGTTGATCTGCGTAGCGGGGAGTTCCTTTGTCAGCAGCGCCTTCACGGGAATCTCCACCGACTGAAAGGTTTCGGGGGCGTTATCGACCGCCACCGGGACCCATTTGCCTGCGGGTGAACTCACCTTGCCGCGCTCGTAAATCCGGGCCGTAAATTGCAATTTCTGTTCGCCCTTGACGTTGCCGAAGCGGTCTTTGCCGCCGTTGATTTCGAAGCGGATTACGTCCCCCTCGGCGAGTCCGAGAGGAGCCAGGCCGCGATTCCGGATCAGCACACCCGCCCACGGGCTGGCTTCGGCGGCGACTTCGATTTCAAACCCCTCCGCCAGCGGCTTCACCGTCAGCTTGCCGAAGCCGGCCACTTCCGGGTTTTCAAAGGGGATCGTCTCCTTCTGCACGCCGTCGTACAGCTCGGCGGTGATGCCGATCACAATCGGAACCACCCGGCCGTTCGCCGAAACAATGTCCAGCGCATCGACCGCCAGCTCCGGTTCGGGATTCTCCCAGCGCCAGCAGTGGAAGCCCCGGTTTTCACGGTTGCGCCAGGCGACCAGGGGATTCTTCGACTCGCGAAGCCACCAATCCCAGATATTGACGCCGATAACCACCGGAACCTCAAGCGTTTTCCCGCCCGCATAGCGGATGCGGTAGCTCATCGCCGGAGCCTGATTGGTGCACCAGGCGGCGGTTTGAAAGAAGTAAAGCGCCTTCACCTTCGCCCCCACCGGAATCCCCTTGACCTCCTTCGGCAGTTCGCCCTTCTGGGACTGCGAAGCCATGACGATACAGGTTTTATCCTCATTTTCATCGAAACGGATGAGATCGCAGGGAATGCCGAGGAGTTCGGTCACGCCCCACGGCACGCCGATCAGCGAATTTTCGCGTCCCTGATCGGTCCAGCCGCCTTTGCCGTCGTCGGACACCTGGTCGATGAAGCCCCGATTGCAGAAGGTCCTTAAATCAATGGTCTTCAGCATAGCCGGGTTCGCCTGGTAGCGGAAGTGCGCCTCCCGGCGTTTTTCGCGCTCAAGTTCAAGAGCCTTCAACTTGCCGGCGTATTCTTTCTCAAGAGCGGCTTCCGCCACCGGCGTGAATGTGCCGAACTCCGCCGCATCGCCGAAGCAGAGCACCAGCCGCTGCTGCGGTTCGACGAGAGCCAGCGCCCCCTCGGCATTCATTGGCAATTCACGCCCGGCGAAGAGCTCCACGGCGGAGGAGTACGCTTTGCCGCGCGGCTTCACCCGGACGAGCTTCGGGGAACGGTCGAAGTTATAGAGATAGAGCAGCGTCTTCCCCGGCTGGAAGGAGGCGTGAAGTTCGAGGTTGACCGCAAGGTCCTTCTCCGCCGCCCGGATTACTTCCGCCCGCGGCTCGATGTTGTGCTGCGACAGAATGCCGCCCACCAGTGACGCAAGAGCGTAGTCCTGCATTTCGGGGGTGAAGAGGTAGACACTCCCCTTCCCCAGCTTGGCGCGGAAGAGGGCGGGAGTCCCCTCGAAAGTTCCAAGGACTTCCCACTTGGCGGCATCGGTGATGCGGCGGTCGTTGCGCCCCTTGATCGCCCCCGGCAGCAGTTTCGCCTGCGGAAAAGCGGGGGTCAGCACGCCCGTTACCGGAGAAGCGAGCATTTCCACCTTGAAGGGCGGCAGCTTCTTCCACGGCGCGGGGTTCCCGTATTCGTCGAGACGCATGAAATCGCGCCCGAGGATCAATACGCCGCCTTTTTCGACGAAGGCTTCCAGCCGGGCGGCGGTTTCGGGGTAGATGAAGCCGACGCCCATGGCCGCAATCGCTTTATAGCGCTCCTGGCGGTTTTCGGCCAGCTGTTCTTCCAGAATGACGTCGGTGCCGTAGTGGGAGAATTCCAGCGCGGCGGTGAGGTGAGTAATCTCATTTTTCTCGACCTTGCCGACGGCGGCCGAGTAGCGTTCGGTCGGGAAGGAAAGCAGGATTGCCGTCTCCGCGTCGGCGCGGCGGCGGCCCCGGGCGAAATACTCCTGCACCTGAAAAATCTCCCTTTTTGCGGCCATGATCGATAGAAATCCCTCCGCCGGGTAAGCATACGGGTTGAGAATCATCCAGGGGAAGCGTTCAGCGACCGCCAGGCCGCCCTCGGCGGAGCCGCGCGGCTTCCAATCCCACGCCCGCTTGGACCATTCAAAAAGGTAAGTGGCGCTGCTGCCGCGCAGGAAATCGAGCCAGATCGTATTGAAGGTCGTCTGATAATCCGCACCGGTATAGCATTCGCCGTTGTGCATCGGTTTGCCGTCGGCCAGGGCGCGGAAGAAATGACGCTGCAGGATGCCTTCGGGGAGTCCGGGGGAGTTGGCGGGGGTGTCGATGGCGGCCTTGGCAACGGCCTCCAACCCGACCGAGCGGTTGATGCCGCCGCCGGTGGCGACGGAAACGGTCTGCATATCCTTATTGATGAGGTAGAGGTTGATATTGCTGCGCGGCAGGACGCGGTAGTAGTTCATCCCCATGATCTGGATGCAGAAACGGGCCGAGGGGTCGACTTCGCGGATGGTCTTCACCCCCAGGCGGCAAAGGTCGGCGAAGCCCTCTTCGAGGAACTTCGACCAATCCACCCGGAGCCCCGGGAATTCGGTTTTGGTCTGGAACTGCGACGCCGCTTCGAAGGAGGTATACTTGCTCCGCCAGAGGGAGTTCAGACGGTTGACGGAACCATATTTCTTCGCCAAAAACTTCGCAAAAAGGGCACGGTTGTATTCCGACGGATCGTCATAGGCGGGTTCGTTGAAAAGCTCGTACATCAAAATCGGCGAACCGGATTTCACCGCGTCCTTCGCGCCGCTCCGCCAGTAGTCGCAGTACATGGCGCGTCCCGCCGGGTGAAAAATGCTGTAGGGAACCCAATGGTTGTTCTCGCTGCTCAGGAATTGGTTGACCGCTTCCGGCGGAGCGATAGTGACGGCGGCCCCCATCCCCCCGGGGAAACAGGTGAAATCGACCTGTTGCGGCAGTCCGCAGGCGCGCAGTTGATCAAGCGCCGCCATTTCCTTCTCCCGCAAAGCATTGATCTTCAGATTCTTCCCCTGAAACTGGCGGAGCGAAGCGAAGGTGGAAATCGTGTCGAAGCCGAGCCGCTGGGCGCCCTCGTACTGAAGCGGCGCCTCATAGAGCCACTTGAGCTCCGGGGGGTACCCTCCGGAGGGAACGGTGTCGTTCACGGGCGCGGGGCAGATCTGAACACCGGCAAGATAACGGATCTTGCCGTTAATCAGGTAATTGCCGTCTTTATCGATGGTTACGACCGGCTTCGGTTGCAGCCGGAGCGCGGCGGGGATCTCCTTGAGTGGGGGGAAGGGATCGGCCGCGCAAAGCGAAACCACCGGCAAAAGGACGGCAAGGGAACCAAGTTTCATTATCATTCTCCAAAACGTGTATTAATAAGCCAGCGCCTGACCCCAGAAGTAAACGCCGTTTCCCACCACAGGAACCTTATCATAACTCCAGGCGGCGGCGTGTCCGTCAAGAAAAGCGAGGTTGGCACTACGGTTGCCGTGACGGTAACCGATCTGCTGCTCTTCAAACAGCGGACCGGGAAGTCCCCGGGTATTGATCAGCGGATCCTTCCCCGTCGTAGCCTCGAGATCGCCGAAGGCAAAGCGCTGCCCCGGCGTTTTGACCTTCTTATAGGAGGTTCCATTCGGACAATTGATGATACTGGAAAGACTGCTGATATAGAGGTTGATGCCGTAATGCTGCGCGGGGTCCGGATCACCGTTGGCCAGTTTCGCCGTCGCCGCCGGACAGTGAAAAAGTTTATATTTCATATACTGGTTGTTCCCGGTGATCGCCGATTCTCCGTAAAGAAATTGCGCCAATTTATCCTGCCACTTGGCCCAGTTGAAAGGAACGCCCGACCCGAAATTCGCCTGGGGCCCCTGGCCGGCATTGGCATCGGCGTATTGCAGAAGAAGCGAGGCGATCTGTTTCTCGTTCGAAAGACAGTTGATCGAACGGGCACGGTCGCGCGCCTTGCTCAGCGCCGGCAGCAAAATGGCGGCGAGAATGGCGATGATCGCTATTACAACCAATAGCTCAATCAGCGTAAAATAATGTCTCTTCATGTTGGAACGCTCCTTCCTTCAGGTTATATGGACTCGCGTTTGATCAGTTTCGGTTCGACGATCTCTTCCTTCATCGGAGTTCCGGCGGAGATGAAATTCATCAGTTGCCGGGCGGCGCGGCGCCCCATTTCGACCCGGTCAAGCTCGATGGAGGTGACGGCGGGGATCACGTACCGCGACCAAAAGAGATTGTCGGAGGAGATCACCTTGAGATCTTGCGGAATGCGAATCCCGGCATCGTGGAAGGCGCGGAACGCGCCGAAAAGCAGGCTGTCCGAAGCGAAGAAAATCGCGTCGGGAAGCGGCTTTGCCTTCGCCAGCAGCTTCCGGGTTTCGGCGTATCCCTTGTCGATGCCCGGGTCGAAATCGCGGATGTCGCCCGGGTCCAGCCGCAGGCCGTGCTCGGCGAGCGCCGCCCGGAAGCACTCCAGTTTATGACCGTCGATCGGCGAATTGCGTTCCAGAAGGTTGAATCCGCACCAGGCGATCCGGCGCGCCCCCGCCCGGACCAACTCCCCGACCGCCTGCCGCATCACCGCACTGAAATCGCAGTGGACCGAGGGAGTCGGGTCCCCCGCAAACGGTTTGTCATGCGGCAGAATCACCGGAATATTATATTTTCGGAAGTGAGCGAGATATTCCGGCTGTGCCGTACCGATGAGGATGATGCCGCTGTTATGCCGCAAATACTCGGGCGGCTCCTTGAATTCGGCCACGAAGGAGTCATTGAAATAACGTTCACGGATCAGAAACTTCTCCTCCGTGTGGATCTCCTCGTGGATGCCCCGCCGGACCTCCCCCCAGAAATCGTTGTTCTCCAGGGGGACAACGGCACGGGCGATGATTTCGATGGTGGGGCTGTCGAGAAAACCGACGACGCGGGTATGTTTGCCGTGCGCCAGCTCGATGACGCCGGTGTCGCGCAGCATCAGGAGCGCCTGCGAAACCGTGTTCTTGCTGACCGAAAAGAACCGGGCCAGCATCTCGATCGACGGCAGATTGCTCCCCGGCGGACACTGGCCGTTGCGAATGTCTTCAAGCAGCCTGGCTTTGACGTATTCGGTTTTAGAAACAGGTTTCAGCATAGACTCCTTCACTCTCTCAGTGAGTTCGTGTAATTAATTATAGCACAACGAATGGTCCATGTCAATAGCGGTAGAGTAATTTTTAACAAAAAAGCAAACGCTCCAGATGCAAAATAGGAGGCGCATGCACCTCCTACGCGCTCCGCTGCTATTTTCACACGTTCCAGCACTTGCGCCACCAGGCGGGCTGGCCGAGACCGATTTTGGCGCCTTCGTATTTGCAGAGCTCGTTGGCGGCGTTCCAGGCGAGGGAGAGGCGGATTCCCTCCGGTTCGGCGGAGGCGGATGAGGCCAGAAAGGCGCTCATCTCGTCGAAGCCGCCTTTGAATTCCGGATTCCCCGTAACTTCGCCGATCCGTTTGCAGACGTACCTGAATTGCTGACAGGCGCTCCGGAATTGCGAATCGTCCTTTGCGTCTTCAACTTCGAAAATCTCGTCCAGGTCGTATTCCACATCCGAGACCACGATTTTCATTCCCGGATACAGCTCCGCGATATCCTGTTCGTTATCGTGGGTAGCGATCACGGTATTTTGATGATTCAAAACATATTTCATTTTCCATCTCCAAAATTTAGGAGTTTGCGACAAGCGAGTTACTATTCCCAACGGTATTTACTGCCGGGGAATATGCGTTCGGAGTATTGGTGAGAGTTACGTTTATTACTCGTAGATACGAACCGCTGTACGCTCTACCGGCTGTTGAACAATTTGTTATTGCGCAGCTTATAGCATACAAAGTGCTGCCATATTCTGCTTCCAGGCCATAACTATACCCTATGACGGTAGACGAGCTTGTCAGGGTCATAGCGGAACCTTGGGCCGAACGAACACCAAATAACCCGGATGTGGTAGATGCGTCTATTGTGCATTGGCCGATCGTTACAAAGGCGCCACTGATTCCATAGACGCCGTTATGGAATTTTGTTATTGTACAATTGGTTAAGCTTCCATAGGAATTTTCGGTATAATATAGACCAACCGTATTAGCGATGGAGCTATTATTGATAAAGCTGCAACTATTAAAGGTGGCTATGGCGTTCGAAGAAATAACGCACATATTGGTAACTGTCGCTGCGGACGTGGTTGAAAACGAACAGCCAGCGCCGGATACTATGGAACCGGAGTTTACATTAAGTCCGCCTGAACTGCTAAAATTGATGGTCAAATAATTCATTACCAGGCAGGCATGTCTGTATAAAGTTATTAAACCGGAAAAATTTATTACTGGTTTACTGGCGGAATCAGTCGCAGATAAAGTGATATAACATCCGGTAATCGAAAAAGAGCTCTCGTTATACGTCCCGGCGTCTATTTGAATTACCAGTGTCCTGTCGCGAGTAAACTGCTTGGTTTTGGCATAGGCCAATGCCGCGCTGAGTGTGGTGTAGGCTCTTGTTGGGCCGACATAGATGGTTTCACTTATACTTGCGCTTCCGGGGTTGATAAATGCGGAGTTCTTGGCATAGGTGGTGGAAATCGGATTCCCCGCGCTGTCGTTGGCGGCGGAATTCGCACTTCCGTTGATATTCAACGTTCCGGAGGCCAAATTCAATACAAATGGTCGAGCGCTGGTCCAAGTACCGTTGGGGTCGCCCTGCGCCGTGACCAGTATATAATAACTTCCACCGTCATTACGGTAGATGACCCCATAATTACTGTATTTATGACGCATCCCATCGATAGTGGATAACACCAGCTGCCCGGTCATGGTTCCGCCGGCCAGGGGCAACCTTGCACCAAACAGAGTACTGTGGGCATCGGCTGCCGTATTGTGTGTGGCGACTGTACTGCTTGCAGTACCGGATGCATCGAACTTACCGGGATGTGGACTTGCCGCTGCATTATGAGTGGCAATCCCTCCCGTCACGAATGCTGTATTGGCGATCTTAGTGGAAGAATCTCCGGCAGTTTGTGTCGGAGTCGTCGGACTGCCCGTAAATGCCGGGCTGGCCAAAGGCGCCTTCGCACCAAACAGAGTACTGTGGGCATCGGATGCCGTGTTGTGCGTCGCGACAGTACTGCTTGCAGTACCTGATGCGTCAAACTTACCGGGGTGTGGACTTGCCGCTGTATTATGGGTGGCAATCCCCCCCGTTACAAACGCGGTGTTGGCGATCTTGGTGGAAGAATCTCCGGCAGTTTGCGCCGGTGCCGTTGGGCTGCCCGTAAATGCCGGGCTGGCCAAAGGCGCTTTGGCGGCCACCTCGGCCTTGAGCTCGGTATCGTCGTAGTTGTCCACTCCGGCGAGGCGGGTGATTTCGGTATCGGCGAGCAGGGATTTGCCGGTCACCTTGTCGACTTTGCCCGGCAGGGCGGCTTCAAGGGCGAGGCCCCGGTTTCCGGCGAAGGCGGTTTCCGGGGTTTCACCGAGCGCCAGCGATTTGGAGATTTCGACGTATTCGGAACCGCCCCAGCGGTAGGTCTGGTTGGTATCGAGGGTGACGTAGATGGTGTTTGAGTCGCCGGTTTCCGGCAAGTCGTTCAGGGTCGGGACTTCGACGATGGGGCTCACCACATCCGGGAGCTGGGAGGCCGGAACCCGTCCGTTGACCAGGTCGGCTTTGGTGGAGAGCGCCGTCACATCGGCCTTCAGCGCCAGGGCGGATTCCACGTCCGCCGCATCGGCTTTGACGGAGAAAAGAGCGCTGTGAGCCGTGGCGGCTTCGTTATGGGTACCCACCGCCTCGGCAATCTCCGCCGGAGTCGCTTTGGCCGCCAGTTCGCTCCGGAGCCCGCTGTCGTCGTAGTTGGCGAGTCCGGCGAGCTTGTTCTTTTCCACCGTCGTGTAGTCGTTGCTGGAAAGCGCTTTACCTGTTACCTTGTCGACCTTCGCGGCAAAGAGCGCCGTATGCGCATTATCGGCGGTGTTGTGCGTGCTTACGGAAAGCGCGATATCCGCCGGAGTCGCCTTGCCGGCGAGTTCCTGGCGTATCCCGGTATCGTCGTAGTTGGCGAGCCCGGCTAGCTTATTCTTGTCGGCTGTCGTGTAATCGTTGGCGGATAACCCTTTGCCGGGTTCCTTGTCAACCTTGGCCGCGAACAGCGCCGCGTGGGCGTCGCCGGCGGTGTTGTGCGCGCTTACGGTAAGCGTGATGTTCGCCGGAATCACCTCGGTAACCTGTGACCAGAGCCCGCTGTCGTCATAGTTGGAGAGTCCGGCAAGTTTCTCTTTTTCGGCTGTGGTGTAATCGTTGGCGGACAACCCTTTGCCGGGTTCCTTGTCGACTTTTACTGCCAGCAGAGCCGCATGGGCTTCGGCAGAATCGTTGTGGGTAGCGACGACCTCATTCACATACTCCCGCGTGGCGCCGCCGCTGCCGCCGGAGGAATCGTTTTCGTCGCGGAGCTTCCCCAGGGTTTTATCGTAGTAGATTTTGCTCATGACTATGCCTCCCGGGTGGTGTTAATCGGTTGATAGGCAAGACCGGCGCGGTTCTCCCAGTCGCCGATCGAGAACTCGGTGGTGGTGATTCCGTTCGCCTGGGTGACCCGCCGCACGCAGCGGCTCGCCGCATCGGCAAAGCAGATGTAGGTGACGCCGCTCTGCGAAGCATCCACAATATAAGGCTCCGGAACCTCCGCATGCGAACCGAAGTGAGCATCCCCCTGCGGGCGGCCGTAATCATCATAGAGTGCCATAATCGAATCTCCTTATGAAAGTTATGAACACGGATCGGGGCATTTCGCAATCGAAAACCAGCTCCAGCCGTGGCCGGGATTCCAGCCGAAGGCCTTTCGCTCCGAAGGGATGCCGATGCTGGAGCAGCCGCCGGGATAACCGACGATGATGCCGTTTTCTCCTTGCGCAAGAGAGAGCTTCCCGTTCCCCGCGGTCAGGATTCCCTTTTTGTCGCTGGTCCATTTCAGGGTGTGGGTCCCGGCGTCTCCGGGCGGAACACCGGTTTCTCCCGGTTTAGGCCCCTCAAATACCATCAGGGGGTCATAATCGATAGAAGAAACGTCGGTACCGACCGAAAAAGTGACGTTATGGCGTCCATCCTGCAAAAAAGAGACGCTGAGCGAGTGGTCTTTGCTGGTGATGTCGCCGTGGGGAAACGAGGTCGAAACCGCGGCATGCCCCGGCGGGGCGGTGACGGAGACGGAAAACTCCGGTTTCGGAGGGGGGGTGTCATTGGCCATTTTCATATCTCCTTACGAATTACTCACACTCTTCGACCGGTTCCCACGAGATCTGCCCGCCCTGGCCGATGCAAATGCCGTTGCCGCTCCCCGGCGTCCATTGAAGTTTGCCGTTGCGGAAAGTGGCGATGCTCCCCCCGGAGGGATTCGGTTGAACCTGCAATCGCTCGCCTTCCGCGCAGACGATGCCGGAGGTCGAACCGCTGCCGGAGAAGGTGTGCCGCCCGCCCTTCAATTCCACTTTCAGGAGCCCGCTCAGGCTCGAATCAACCTTGAAAGTGATTTTCAGCTTGGTGGAGGCCTCCTCCGGCTTATCGTTGTTTTCCTCGACCTTGACCGAATAATTCGAAGAAACGAGCTCATGCAGCAGCGGATACGTCACCGTCAGGTTCAGCTGGTACCGCTGCTTCGGCTTCTCGTATAAAAGAAAATTCTGACTCATGGTAAAACACCTCCTGAAGAATTGGTTGCGAACTTCGGTAGTGGATTGCCGTCAACTTGACAATTTATCAGTTTAAAAGGCTGACGGGATTTGCCGTTTCCCATCGCTTCGATATGGTTCACCTCTTCATAAATTCGCGCAATGAATTAAAACAGGTTTTATCTTTCCAACTTACAAAAGCGCACTCTTTCAGCCTCGTCCTCATGCTACAACAAACAGGCCTGTCCACATGAACGGTGCAATTGAAATCGCTGACTCTCCTCTTCTCTGTCAACATGCAATAGCATAGTATCGGATCACTTAAGCCATCAGCGTCTTTCATCCCATGAACGTACTTGGCTTTATTCACAACTTGCGGTTTGGAATCACCAAAATTAAGAATAGATCCTTTATATTCCCTGGCTTTAAAGAATGCTATAACATCGTCCCCCGCAACTGTTCGCTCTTGATTATAGGTATTATATAACGCTCTTGCATCAAACGGCCGCAATATGCTCTGATTCTCCTTGAAATACACGAAATCAGCAGTCAATCGTTCATCATTGCAAAACGCATACAATGATTTATTAACCACCTCGACATCAGTGTATTCAGCTAAATCCACGTCACTTTTCAGTACGTATATTTTGCCGTAATGGATTAGATTCCTCCTGATATTCTCGATATTATATCTGAAGTAATCAGCATCGGAGACCCGTTCAATAATGACATCTAAGTCACTTTCGTACAGTATTTTACTTGGCTCCACTTTAATAGAACCATAAGCAAACCTCTCAATCTTGAGGTACAAATTTCTCAAATAATCAATATCGTCCTTGGTTAATCGGACTTTATTCTCTTGTATTTTTTTTCTGTATTTGTTTACTTCGTTGAATAATTCTACATTCGATACTCCTAAATGCTGTTCGAGATTAACGATTTCACCCAGAAAATCCGGTCGATGGTCCAATTCATTGGTTTCATTATGGCCCGATAAAATTTCCTTACAAAAACT
>JAVBRV010000083.1:0-6286 GCA_031547585.1 Victivallaceae bacterium | reverse complement strand
CCCCGAGGCCGACGTTCGGCCAAAAGAAGCGTTGACGGCGC
Source organism: Victivallaceae bacterium (assembly GCA_031547585.1). Taxonomy (GTDB): domain Bacteria; phylum Verrucomicrobiota; class Lentisphaeria; order Victivallales; family Victivallaceae; genus Victivallis. The sequence continues at coordinate 6,245 of JAVBRV010000083.1, read as the reverse complement.
AAACCGGCTTTTGCCGTTGGCAAAATCCAATTTGCGGAGATAGATTAAGACTGTAGAGACTGTAGAGACTGTAGAGACTGTAGAGACAACACGTAGTATCTTTTCTTCTTCGCGGTCCCTAATGTCTCTAAAGTCCCTATTGTCTCTAGGAGCCACGCGCCACGGCCCGTTGTTTTTCGCGCATTTCGCGAAAAACACCATAACCAGATGAGGAGTGCAAAAATGCAGCTTGATGAACTCACCCCCGGCAGCCGCCCCGGCGTCGTCGCCGTTGAAATTGAAAAAGATCACGCGCTCTTTTTCTTCCACGACGGAGCTTCGTTTCGCACCGAGACTGTTCCTTTTGAACCGTTTATCTTCCTCTCTTCGCCGGAGCAGATGACGGGGTATACCGGTCCGGTCCGGCTGGAGCCGCTGGCGGGCGATATGGTTCTCTCCACCGTCGCCCGTTTCCCCGATGTGAGCGGATATTTCGACGCCCGCAAGTTCCTCGGCAAGCAAAAGGATGCCTGGACCGCCTGGAGCGACCTCACCCGCCAGGCCCTCGCCGAAACCGGAACCCGCCTCTTCACCGGCATGGAATTCGGCGAACTCCGACGCCTCGCGTTCGATATCGAAACCCTCACCACTCCCGGCTTCGACTTCCCCAACGCCGACCGCGACGGCGACGAAATCATCGTCATCTCCCTCCATGATTCCACCGGGCGCGAACTCGTCATCTCGCAGGACAGCATGAGCGAAAAAGAGCTGCTCACCGCCTTTGTCAACGCCGTCCGCGAATTCGACCCCGATGTCATCGAAGGGCACAACTCCTGCCGTTTCGACTGGCCCTATATCGAAACCCGCGCCAAACGCCACAAAGTCAAACTCGCCGTCGGCCGCGACGGCTCCACCCCTTCGAAGCGCTCCAGCCGCTTCAGCCTCGCCGACCGCATCGTCAACTATACCCGCTACGAAATCTACGGACGCCACCACGTCGACACCCTCCACCTCGCCATGTTCCACGACCAGACCAGCCGCAATCTCGAATCCTACGGCCTGAAATACCTGGCGAAATTCTTCGGCTTTGCCGCCCCGGACCGCACCTACGTCGACGGCGCCGACATCACCTCCATCTGGAGCACCGACCGCAAACGGCTCCTCGACTACGCCCTCGACGACGTGCGCGAAACCCTCGCCCTCGGCGGACTCCTCTCCCCCAGCTACTTCTACCAGACCCGCCTCTTGCCTCTCTCTTATCAGGACGCGGTCATCCGCGGCAACGGCGCCTGCCTCGACGCCCTCCTCACCGCCGCCTACCTTGCCCGGCGGCACTCCCTCCCCTTCCCCGAAGCGCCGCGTCCCTATGCCGGGGCCCTCACCCGCGCCGAAGAGAGCGGCGTTTTCCGCAACGTCTGGCACTGCGACGTGCGTTCGCTCTACCCCTCGATTCTGTTGGCCGGGCAGTGGTCGCCGTCGCGCGACGAACTCGGCGAATTCCTCCGCCTTCTCGAAGCCCTCCGCGCTTTCCGCCTCGACGCCAAGGACCGCGCCCGCGCCGCCCTGGGAGCCGAACGCAACCACTATCAGGCCCTGCAATCGGCCTTCAAGGTGATGATCAACTCCTTCTACGGCTACCTCGGCTTCGCGCAAGGCTCCTTCAACGACTTCGACCTTGCCGAAAAAGTCGCCGCCCGCGGGCGCGAAATCCTCACCCTCATGCTCGACTTCCTCACCAAAGCCGGGGCGAACGTGCTCGAAATGGATACCGACGGCATCTACTTCCAGCCCCCTGCCGGCGTCACCGACCCCGGCCTCTTCATCCGTGAAATCCAGGCCGTCCTCCCCACCGGCATCGACGTCGAGCTCGACGCCGTCTACCAGGCGATGTTCTCCTACAAGAGCAAAAACTACGCCCTTCTCGACCAGGATGGGAACGTCGGCATCACCGGCGCGGCGCTCAAATCGCGCGGACTCGAACCCTTCCAGCGCCACTTTATCGCCACCCTCATCGGCCGCCTGCTCCATGGGGAGAAGGAGAAGGTCGCCGCCGACTACGAAGAGCTCCGCCGGAAAATCGCCGAGCGCGAAATTCCCCTCGCCCAGCTCGCCAAGACCGAAACTCTCAGCGACTCCCCCGACGCCTACCGCCGCAAAATCGAAGCCGGGACCGGACGCCGCGCCGCCGCCTTCGAGCTCGCCATCCGCTCCGGGCGCAGCTACCAATCCGGGGACACCGTCACCTACTACATTCCCGGCTAAAAGAAGAACGCCTCCGTCGTCGACAACGCCCGGCTCCTCTCCGAAGCACCCGAAACCCGCGACGAGAACACCGCCTGGTACCTCCACAAACTCGACGAACTCCACCGGAACTTCGCCGCCTTCCTTTAAGAAGGAGCCTCCGAATACGAATTTCTTTGCAATGAAATTTGTATTCGGGGCCGGGTTGTGGTACATTAAGGCTGAGCAATTTCAACCTCAGGGGAACTCTCATGGGCGGCTTTTTCGGCGTCGTGTCAGACCAGGACTGTGTCTGCGATCTTTTTTACGGAACGGATTATCACTCTCATCTCGGCACCCGCCGCGGCGGACTAGCCGTAAGCGACGACGAGAATCGAATCACTCGAAGAATCCACGATATCACCAACACGCAATTCCGCTCCAAATTCGACGACGACCTCCCCCTCTTCTGCGGCAAAACCGGCATCGGCATCATCAGCGACCACGAAGACCAGCCCCTCATCATCTCCAGCAAATTCGGCACCTACAGCATCGTCACCGTCGGGCGGATCAACAATATCGAGCAATTGGCGCACCAGGCGTTCGAGCACGGCTGCTCGCATTTCTCCGAATCGAGCTTCGGCGAATTGAATCCGACCGAGGTGGTGGCCTGCCTCATCAACCGCCAGGGGACCCCGGTCGAAGGGATCGAATACGCCCAGAAGGTGATCGAAGGCTCCATGTCGATCCTGCTCATGCTGAACGGACGTCTCTACGCCGCCCGCGACCGCTACGGACGCACGCCCGTCATCCTCGGCAAAAAGCCCGGCAGCCATGCCGTGGCCATGGAGAGCTCCGCCTTCCCCAACCTCGATTACCAGGTTGAATACGAGCTCGGCCCCGGCGAAATCGTCGAAGTCGCCAGCAATAACTTCACCCGGCTGAAGGCCCCCGGCCCCACCATGAAGATCTGCGCCTTTTTCTGGGTTTACTACGGCTACCCCTCAAGCAGCTACGAAGGCGTCAACACCGAGGGCGCGCGTTACCGCAACGGCGCCTCCATGGCCGCCGCCGACGGCGACGTCCTGCCGGAAATCGATTCGGTCTGCGGCATTCCCGACTCGGGCATCGCCCACGCCATCGGCTACTCCAACGCCACCTGTAAGCCCTACCAGCGCGCTTTCGTCAAATACACCCCCACCTGGCCGCGGAGCTTCATGCCCCAAAACCAGGCGGTCCGCGACCTGGTCGCCCGCATGAAGCTGATTCCCGTGCCGGGGCAGATTGAAAATAAACGCCTGCTCTTCTGCGACGACTCCATCGTCCGCGGCACCCAGCTCAAGGAAACGGTCGACCGCCTCTACGAGCGCGGCGCCCAATCGGTTCACATGCGTTCGGCCTGCCCGCCGCTCCTGTTCGGCTGCCGCTACCTCAACTTCTCGCGCTCCCGCAGCGAATTGGATCTCGCCGCCCGCCGCGCCATCGAGCGCCTCGAAGGCTGCGAAGTCACCGAAGAGCTGATTCAGCCCTATCTGGAATACGGTTCGCCCAAGTATGAGGCGATGGTCAATGAAATCGCGCGGGACCTCCACCTCCATTCGCTCCGTTACCAGAGCCTGCCGAAGCTGATCGAGTCGATCGGCCTCGACCCCTCCAAGGTCTGCACCTACTGCTGGACCGGCCGCGACGTCGAATCCGAAGCGCCTCCCATCGTCGGTCAGGAGTAATTATGAGTTTCTGGGTAACCGAGGCGGCCGCGGGGTTCGGCATGACCGTCGAGGTGGAAGAAACTCTTCTGGTCCGGCAGACGCCCTTCCAGAAAATCGAGCTCTACCGCACCAATAAACTGGGCAAAATCCTGCTCCTCGACGGCATCATCCAGCTCACCTTATACGATGAATTCGCCTATCACGAGATGATGGCACATCTGCCGGTCTTCGCCTGCCGCGATCCGCGCCGGGCGCTGGTGATCGGCGGCGGCGACGGCGGCGTCCTCCGCGAGCTCGGCCGCCACGCCTCGCTGGAAACCCTCGACATCTGCGAAATCGACGCCGAAGTGATCGCCGCCGCCCGCGAATTCCTGCCGGAAACCGCCTGCGGCTTCAACGATCCGCGCGTCAACATCCATATCGCCGACGGCTCGGAATTCATCCGCAGCCGTCCGGGCTACTACGACGTCATCATCGTCGACTCCACCGATCCCGGCGGCCCCGGGACGCCGCTCTTCGGCGAAGCCTTCTACCGCGATATGAAGCAGGCGCTCCGCCCCGGCGGCGTCATCGCCACCCAGGCCGAATCGGGTTACCTCCACGCCCCCATCGTCGGGCGGCTGACCCGCCTCACCCGGCAGATCTTCCAGTACGGCGGCTACGCGACGATCCTGGTGCCGACCTATCCGACCGGCATCATCGGGACCTGCGTCGGCTCCGACGGCGGCGACGTCCGCGAACCCAAGCGGCCGGTTCCGCCGGAGCTCGCCAGGCAGCTCCGCTATTACACCTCCGAAATCCACCGGGCGGCCTTCGTCCAGCCCGCCTTCGTCAACCAGCTTTTCGAGGAGAACTGACCCATGCTGAAATTCGCGACGTTCCTTCCCGGCTTCCTTTGCCTTCTCCTCCTCTCTGGCTGCTCCTCGTCGCCCGTCGGCTCCTACCAGTCTTTCGAAAGCGGCACCCCGACCTACAGCGAAATCGCCCGCAAAGCGATGGAGTACGAAGGCATCGACCGCAATCCCGTCATCGTCATCCACGGCTTCCTCGGCGCACGGCTGACCAGCCGCCAGACCGGGAAAGTCGTCTGGGGCACCCTCGCCGGCGCCGACAGCGCCGGACTCGAGCCGGAGCTCCTCCGCGAACTCGCCTGCCCCTTCGAATACGGGAAAAAACTCTCCCTCGACGGCGAAGGCGTCATGCCCGCCGGAATGCTCGACCGCTTCGAAGTGAAACTCTTCGGCCTCCCCTTCCACGTCGAAGCCTACAACCGGCTGATCGACCATCTTGCCAAAGCCGGCTACGTCCCCGAAGGACGCACCCTTCCCCCGGGGAAACGCTACCCCTCCCTCTTCGAATTCTTCTACGACTGGCGCTGCGACCTGCCCTCCAACGCCCGAAGACTTCACGAGTTCGTCGAAAATACCCGCGCCGTCATGCGCAAACACTACGAACGCTGCTACGGCGTAGCCGATTACGACGTCCGCTTCGACCTGGTGGCGCACTCGATGGGGGGATTGCTGACCCGCTACTACCTGCGCTACGGCACGGCGGAGCTCCCCGACGAAGGGCTCCCCCCTCCCACCTGGGCCGGCAGCCGCCACATCAGTAAAGTCGCCATCATCGCCACCCCGAACCAGGGCTACGCGGATACCTTCTGGGAACTCCTGAAAGGACTCCGCCTCCAGACCGGCGCCCCCCTCTACCCGCCGGGCGTCATCGGCACCTTCCACACCTACTACCAGATGATGCCGCCGGTGGAAACCCGCTCCGTCGTCTACGACGACAACCCCGGCGGCGAACCCATCGACCTCTTCGACCCCGCCATCTGGATCCAATACCAATGGGGACTCGCCAACCCGAAACTGGATGATACCCTGAAAATCCTCCTCCCCGAAGTGGAAAACGCCGACCAGCGGCGCGCCATCGCCCTCGACCACCTCGCCAAATGCCTGAAACGCGCCCGCCAATTCGTCCGCGTCATGCAGCTGCGTCCGGAAAAAGCCCCCGCACACCTCACCGTCGCCCTCTACGCCGGAGACGCCTTCCAAACCCGCCGACGCCTCCTCGTCAACCGCAAAACCGGCGAAATCACCGCCGTCGTCTACGAAGCCGGCGACGGCAAAGTCCTCGCCTCCAGCGCCCGCGGCGACCTCCGCGAAGGACGCCCATGGCACCCCTACCTCACCTCGCCGATCCGCTGGTCAAGCGTCATCTACCTGCCCGCCGCACACATGGGCATCACCGCCGACCCCGTCTTCGAAAGCAACCTCATCTACTTCCTCCTCACCGCCCCCCCTTCTTCTCGCTAAATTGCGTATGGGACTCGGGGGAGGG
>JAVBRV010000487.1:0-7596 GCA_031547585.1 Victivallaceae bacterium | reverse complement strand
CGCGCGCCTCGATGAGGTCGCCACGTCCGCCGCCTCTTCCTCCGCAACCACGCCCTCCCGCCTGCAAACCCCTGCCGTCACGGAGAAATCGCCCTATAACTCACCCGTCCTCGATTATATGGGCCCCCGCGTGGTTCGCCGCAGCAGCAGTAATTCAGAGCGCGTCGTCGTCACCACCACCACCCGCGACAGCTGCGGCGGAACCCGGACGACCAGCACCGTGGTCTCCCGCCCCCGTACGACCGGAACCATCACTTCGTCTTGCGGCACCGGCAGTACCACCACTTCATCCTGCGGCACCCGGACGACCTCCACCCGATCCTCCGGCTCTTCAGCCACCGCCGGGAAAGTGGTGAAGCCGACGGTCATGCGGACCACGCCTCTCCCCACCAAAACGCCCTGATATGAAACGCTTTATTCTTACCGCCGCCATTCTTCTCGCCGGATTCACCGGCGTTGCCGACGACCTGCCGGACTCCATCAAAGTCGCCCCCGGCGCGGCCTGTTACGTCTGGAAGGAAAATGTCTCCGACAAACCCGCCGGCGAACCCGTCAGCGGCTTCGTCGATACCGCGAAACGCTTCCACGCCTTCAATATCCAGCCGGTTCCCGAGCTGGAGAAGCTCACCGCCGACAGCAGCCACCTCTTCATCTTCTGGGAGGGCTTTCTGCGGATCCAGCGAAGCAGCAACTACACCTTCGTCATCCACGGGAATCCCACCGTTTACTCGGTGAAATTCTTCGTCAACGGCCGGAAGGTCGTCGAAGTCCCCAAGGGGGAGGTCGCCACGGCTTCCGGCACGATCTTCCTGCCGGTGGGGATGGCGAAGGTCCGCGTCTACTTCAATAACTTCTACTGCGCGCCGCGCCATGCCGGGTTCAAACTCTTCTACGCGCAGGGCAGCTCCTCGCGGCTCACCGAGATCACCCCGGCGACGCTCTATCACGAAACCGATCAGGAAACGGAGTAAACCAACCTCCCGCTCCCTCATTTTCAATCTCCCGGAGACAACACCTATGGCTACCCCCCTCCCCTATCGCAATTCCAAGTTATCCATTCTCGAACGGGTGGAGGACCTCCTCGCCCGCATGACCACCGAAGAGAAGGTCGGCCAGCTGGTCCAGGCCAACGGCGCGGGCGACAAGGATCTCGAAGGCATCCTCGCCACCCAGAAGGTCGGCTCCTTCCTCCAGGTCATGGATGAAAAATGCACCCGGCTCATCGACGCCGCCGCCAAGACCCGCCTCGGCATTCCCCTCATTTTCGGCGTCGACGCGATCCACGGCTACTGCCAGCGGCGCGGCGCGACCATCTTCCCGACCCAGCTCGGCATCGCCCAGTCGTGGAACGAGGAGGCCATCGAAAACATGGCCGCCATCACCGCCGCCGAAATGTATTGGACAGGTCCGCACTGGACCTTTTCGCCGGTTCTCTGCATCGCCCGCGACCTCCGCTGGGGCCGGGTGGGCGAGACCTTCGGCGAAGACCCCTGGCTGATCGGGCGCTTCGGCTGCGCGATGATCCGGGGCTATCAGGGGAGCGACCCCGCCCAGCCGGGCCGGGTGGCCGCCTGCGCCAAGCACTACGCGGGCTACTCCGAAACCCAGGGCGGACGCGACGCCTCCGAAGCGGACCTCACCCGCCGGAAGCTCACCAGCTTTTTCCTGCCCCCCTTCGAAGCGGCGGCGACGGCCGGAGCCGCCACCTTCATGACCGGTTACCAGTCGATGGATGGAGTCCCCTCCACCGCCAACCGCTGGCTGTTGCGTGAAACCCTGAAAGAGGAGTGGGGCTTCAACGGCTTCCTCGTCACCGACTGGAACAACGTCGGTCAACTGGTCACCGGCCAGAAAATCTGTCCGGATTTCAAGGATGCGGCCGCCGTCGCGGTCGAATGCGGCAATGATATGATTATGTCCACGCCGGAGTTCTACCAGGGCTGTCTCGACGCGCTGGCCTCCAAGCGCCTGGAAATGAAGTACGTCGACGAAGCCGTCCGTCGGGTGCTGACGCTGAAGTTCCGGCTGGGACTCTTCGAGAATCCCCGCCGCCCGAATGCGGAAAAAGCGGCGACGCTCATCGGCTGCGCCGAACACCGCCGGGCGGCGCTCGCAGCCGCCCGCGAATCGCTGGTTCTCCTTGAGAACGACGGCATCCTGCCCCTGGCTGACACCGCCGTCCGCCGGATCGCCCTCGTCGGCGCCAATGCCGATCACGGCAAGGCGCAGAACGGTGACTGGAGCTACGGTTCCGGCCAGGCCAACTGCAATGACGCGCTGCCGCCGGGTCTCGTCACCACTATCCGCGACGGGCTGCGGAAGCGCTTCCCGGGCGAACTCCTCTACGAAGCCGGATGCACCATCGAAGCCGCCGACGCGGGCGACCTCGAACGCGCCAAGAAAACCATGGCCGCCTCGGACCTCGTGGTGGCGGTGGTCGGCGACCGGCAGCCGTGGTGGGGCGAGTGGAAAAGCACAGCGACCCTGGAGCTCCCCGGCAACCAGAAAGAGCTGCTGGAAGAGGTCGCGGCCTCGGGCAAACCGTTCATTCTGGTGATGCTGACCAGCAAGGTGCTGGTGATCCCGGAGTCGATCCGCACCCAGGCGAACGCGATCATCCAGGCTTTCTCCCCCGGCATGCACGGCGGAACCGCCCTCGCGGAGCTGCTCTTCGGCGACATCGAGCCCTGCGGGCGGCTGACGATATCGATGCCCTACCACGTCGGCCAGCAGCCGGTCTACTACCAGCAGATCCGGGGCAAGCATGGCGACAACTACGCCGACCTTACGATGAAACCGGTCTACGGCTTCGGCTACGGACTCCTCTACACCGACATCGATTACGAGTGCGCCGAGCTGAAGCAGTCGGCCAAGTCGTTGAAGGCCAGGGTCCGTCTGCGGAACCGGGGCGAACGGCGCGGCGTCGAGGTGATCCAGGCCTACGTCAGCGACCTCGTCACCTCGGCCACCTGGGCCGAGCAGGAGCTGAAGGGGTTCGCCCGCGTCGCCCTCGAACCGGGGGAAGTGCGTGAAATCGAGATCGAGATTCCGGTTTCGACCTGTTCGATCGTCAACCGCGACGGCAAACGGGTGGTGGAGCCGGGCGATTTCGAGCTGCGTATCGGCAAGGCGTCGAACGACATCCGCTTCACCCTCCCCTTCACGCTCTAATCGATCCGGCAGGGGTCGGCGTCGGCTTCTCCGAGGAAGCCGACCCGATGCTGGTAGGAGACGCCGTCGGCGTTGAGCTGCCGGATCGGCTCCGGGGAGACGTGGCCATCCACCCAGGTCACGTTGCTGCGGTCGAGATGGCGGGCAGAAACCGTTCCTTCGGAATAGGTTCCGCCCAGCGGCTTCTCCCGGCAGTAGATGAGGGGCGACAGCTGCGGCGGGTCGAACTTGAAGGGCCCCATGGTGGTTCGCCCGTTATCGGCGAACATCACCACCCGGCTCGGCCGTGCGATCCGCGACACCCGGATGGCAAATACTTCCCCCCCTTGCGGATAGCGCCCCAGCCACAGCGCGTTATAGCCGTAGCCGCCACCGAAGGGCGCAGCCTGCAAGTCGTCCACCCGGTAACGGACGCCGGGGCAGAGAGTGACGCTCCCCTCCCCCAGATAGCTCCCCAAAAGGAGGTTGTCGGTAAGGTCGGTTTCGATCACCGGTCCGGAGGGGCCGGTCCCCCGGACCCGCTGATAGCCGAGCCAGAGATAGCCGTCGGCATCCATCGCCTCGTTGACGCCGTAGGGAACCGGGAAGTCATAGAAGTCCCGCATGTACAGGCTGTTGGCTTGCCCCAGCTGACGCGCGTTCCCCTGGCAGGCGGCCGCCCTTCCCCGCTCGCGGGCGCGGCCGAGCGCGGGCAGCGTCAGCCCCGCCAGAATGGCGATGATCGCCACCGAAACCAGAAGCTCGATGAGGGTGAAGCCCGCCTGCCGCCGCCGGTCGGTCTTAAGAAGCAGGATATGCAAAGTCACCCCCGCGCCGACCGCGAAGAGGAGCGCCCAGTACCAGAGCTCCGCCCAGAGGAAGGAGGAGAGAAAGAGGGCGACCCAGAGGAAGCCGAGGCTCTTCAGCTTCACCTCCACCGGAACGCCCCGGCCGGTCTTGTAGTTCTCGATGTAACTATTCAAGTACCGGTTGCGGAGGAGCATACGATGAAAGCGCGGCGAGCTCCGTTCGAAACAGAAGGCGGCCACCAGGAGAAAGGGAGTCGTCGGGAGCAGCGGGGTGAAGATCCCCACCACTCCCAACGCCACCATCGCCCAGCCCGCCGAAAGAAGCAGGAGGCGGTTCATGGTCAGGGCATGGTGCTCCGTACGCGCTCCTCCTGCGACATCGCCGCGAGGGAGGCGACCCGGGTGAGATCGAGCTTCAGCCCGTCGGCCACCCTTTTCCCCCACTCCCGGTCGGCCTTGTAAAAGAGCGCGCACTGGCGGTACTGAATGTTCGCCTTGGCGTTCTTCATGTGCCCGACCAGATTGGAGACGAGATGGGCCTTGCCGGTGTCGTCGAGCACCCGCCGGTAGAGTTCGCCGGGCTGCTCGAAGTCAATATCCGCGAGCTCGATGGGGTGACGCCGAACGATCGCCTCGATCTCCACCGCCGGGGGCGCGAAGCTCTCATCGGGGGCGGGTCCGCCGAAGCTGTTGGGCCAGTAGTTGGGTTTACCGCCGCCGTTGCCGTTGACGTTCATCGTGCCGTCGCGCTGGGCGGTGTGCACGGGGCAATGCGGCGCGTTCACCGGAATCTGCTGGTGGTTCGCCCCCAGCCGCCAGCGGTGCGCGTCGCCATACGCGAAGAGACGCCCCTGCAGCAACTTATCGGGCGACGGGCCGATGCCGCGCACGAAGTTGGCGGGCGAGAAGGCGGCCTGTTCGACTTCGGCGAAGAAGTTCTCCGGATTCCGGTCGAGAACCATTTCCCCGACTTCGATCAGGGGGAAGTCGGAGTGATACCAGACCTTGGTGACGTCGAAGGGGTTAAAGCGGTACTGCTTCGCCTGTTCCTGCGTCATGATCTGGACGTAGAGGGTCCACTTCGGGTAGTCCTTCTTTTTGATCGCCTCGTAGAGGGCCTGGGTGGCATGGTCGGGGTTGCTGCCGCAGAGCGCCTCCGATTCAGCGGCGGTCAGGGTGTTGAAACCCTTGGCGGTCTTGAAGTGATACTTGACCCAGACGTACTCCTTCTTCTCGTTGTACCACATGAAGGTGTGGCTAGAGTGGCCGTCCATCTCCTGATAGGAGCGCGGGGTGCCGCGGTCGGTGAAGAGGATGGTCGCCTGATGGAGCGATTCGGGGGTCAGCGAGAGGAAGTCCCAGAACATATCGGCGTCGGGCAGGTTGCTGCCGGGGTGGCGCTTCTGGGTGTGGATGAAATCCGGGAACTTCAGGGCGTCGCGGATGAAGAAGATCGGCGTATTGTTGCCGACCATATCGTAGTTGCCCTCTTCGGTATAGAATTTGATGGCGAAACCGCGCGGATCGCGCTTGGCGTCCGCCGATCCCTTCTCGCCGCCGACGGTCGAGAAGCGGAGGAAGAGATCGGTTTTCTTGCCGACTTCGCCGAGGAATTTGGCGCAAGTGTAACGGGTTACGTCTTTCGTCACCTTGAAGTAGCCGTAGGCGCCCGCGCCCTTGGCGTGAACCACCCGCTCCGGAATCCGTTCGCGGTTGAAGTGGGCGAGCTTCTCCTGGAGGTGGGTATCCTGGATTAATGTGTAGCCCACGGGGCCGGTCGAGATGGAAGCGAGGTCGTTGTCGACCGGCGCTCCGTTGGCGGTAGTAAGCTTTTCCTTCGTCATGCGCAAGTTCTCCTCTTGTGATGTGGCTTCTCCATGCCGCTGGCATAAGGATTACTATACGCCTTTTTTCCGGAAATGCAACTCCCGATTAAATTTTCACTCTTTCCGCACTTTCGACACCTGACGACAGGTGGATTCCGACATAGAAATCAATCGTAAAAATCAATTTCTCCGAATAATATCAGCGTCTGAAACGAAGTTCAAAGCGATTCTGACCGGATTTCGGGCTAAGGTAAATCCGGCCCGCGGAGTCACGGCGGAACTCCGCGCCTTCCGGTTCCCAGGGGCTTTGCAGTACCAGTCCTGCACCATCTCCCGCCGTCAATTCGAGGGCAAGGGTACGGCTCTCCGGATTCCAGTCGAAACGACGAAGATCGAGATTCCGGGCGCTTTGCAGCACCGGCGTCCCGCCCGTGACGACCGTCAGCAGCGAAGAGTAGCGCGCCGCCGCGGTAATGCCGCCCCAATCCCGCTCGGAGCGTTCGGCCGCCGCCTTGTCGGTCAGCAGCGTATCGAGAAGGTTTTTCGCCTCTTCGGGAGTGAGCCAGTTCATCCGGGCGAGGATGTCCGCCTGGTCGCAATTGAAGCGCCCGCTCCGACGCATCACTTCACGGTAGGCGTCCAGCCCCGGCGAGGGGTAACGCCGATAGAGGGCGACGAGGTCCGGCGGGATCCCCTGCGACATGTCGAAGAGATCGATGTCTTTGGGCGGCATTCCGGCACGGCGGAAGGCGGGTCCCGATTCGGTGAAACCGACGCCAGTCTCCAGACTTTCCGGGTACGGCAGCAGCCGGTGTTTTACCGCGTAGTCGCGAAATTCCAGCCGGGCCAGAGTTGGAATCATCCGCCGCGCCGCCCGGTAAAGGGCCTGGTCTTCGAGTTCGCGGTCTTCCCACATCACCGCCAGCCGGGCCAATTCGGCAAAAGAACCGAACTCGGCATTCAACATATCAATGGTGGAGCTGCCGCCCGATTCGCGACTGCCGGTGGCGAAATATCCCCAGTCGTCCTCGACCAGGAGGAGGCGTGCCGCCCCTTTCAGGAACTTGCGGTTGGCGAGAACGAAGTCACGGCCGCCGTGACGCTCCGCCACTTGCCGGGCGATGGAGAGGATCATATGGGCGGTTTCGTTCTGATCGCCGTAGTTGAGCGCCGTTCCGAACCCCGGCGCGAACCGGGTGTCGTGCGGATAGAAACTGCTGAAGTAGATCGGGTAACGAATGCCGCTGAAAGGCTCCTCGCGCCAGCGGGTTGCCGCCTTGTGCTGGAAGCGCTCGACGGGGGCGAAGAAGCGGATGGTGATCCGTTTCTCCAGCGCCTGCCGATTGGCGTCATCGAGGAGGAAGGGAGCGGCCAGCGCCTGATTGAGGCCCATCACCCAGGCGTGCATCGAGATATTGCGGCACTCGGAGTAGTTTTTCCCCATGGGGAATTCGGGCGTCCAGTCGGAGAAACGGGTGCGGCCCCCGGCGGACCAGCGGTTGCCGGCGGCAAAGTAGCGGTTAACCACGGATTCCGCCTCCGGGTAACCGATCACCCGGGGCGGAACCCGGTCGATATTGAGCTCTGCAAGCGGCAGGCTCCAATGAGCCGTGTCGCTGCCGGGGACGGCGGCGAAGTTGCCGAAACCGGTCACGAGGTTCCAGTCGACCGCCTCGGCCGACTCGAAGAGACGGGTGCGAAAGGCGAGCGGCGGCACCGGGGCATACGGGGGAGTGGCGGTATTCCAATCGTCGCGAGTCTCGCGGTAGACGTAGCGACTCTGGATGCGCACCCGCCCGGCCCTGCGGTCG
>JAVBRV010000238.1:0-13087 GCA_031547585.1 Victivallaceae bacterium | reverse complement strand
GGCGCGGTTTCACCCCAAAGCCCCTGCAACGTGAACGGCTGTCTGAGGACAGACAGCCCTACCTTGTTACGTCACCGCCGATTTCGGCGAACTCCCTGATACCTCGCCCCTCTGGGGCGGGGTAGTTCATTCCGCGAGCTCGAAATAGAGGGTGGGCCCATCGGGGAGCTTGGCGGTATCCACCCGGTAGACCGCCTCGGCGGCGGAGCGCTTTACGGCTTCGACCGGAGCGCGGCGTGCGCCGTTGACGGCGAGGGGGTAGAGCTTCAGCCGGGCGGCGTTCCGGTTACGGATGGTCACCGTGAAGGCTCCGACCTCAACCAGCGTCGGGCTGCCGCCGATATCCCGCAGCGTCAGCCGTTCGGGGTCGTCGAACACCATGCCGCTGTTGAGGGCGTCGGTGGCGTAGACGAGGACCATCCGCTTCGCTTCCGCCAGCGGTTTCTCGCCGTCGACCGAGACAAGGGTGAGATTTCCCTTGACGGTGAGTTCGGTGATGGCCAGGTTGCCGAGATCGGCTTTGGTGCCGGCTTCGGCGCAAATGCCCTGAAGGCGCGGGGTGGTCACCGACTGGAAGTTGCGGCGCGGCTCCATGCGGAGTTCGCCCGTGGAGCTCTCGTAAAGGTCACTCGCGAAATTGGTCCGGTTGGAGGCGGGGAGGAGCCCCCGTTCCTTCAGCTGGCGCACCAGGAGGTCGCCGTCGAAGACGCCCGGCGAACCCATCCCCACGGCGGTGAAGCCGGCGGAGTCGCTCTTTACCTCGGCGGTTCCCTGAATCGGCACTTCGACCTCGCGTTTGCCGAGGGGGAAGCGCTTGCCGCCCGGCGGAACCAGCTCCACCGAGAGGCCGGTCACCAGCATCCACTTCGATTGGGCGGCGGCGAGCCCGTCGTGGTGGATCCCGCGGCGGTAGACTTCGTCGGCGTCGCCCTCCATCCGGAGGGAAGCGGGGGCGGGGGCCACGTCGCCGCGCCGGTAGAGGAAGAAGGTCAGGAACTCCATCGCCCGCGCCACCGGGTCGTGCATGATCTGGAAGGGGTGCATCCGGTTCACCGGCACGATGTTGACCGAGGTGGCGAAGGCGGTGAGGCCGTCGATATCCTGAAAGGCCGCATACGCGCCGTTGACGAAGGCCTGTTCGTAACGGTAGCGGTTCCAGAAGGTGTTGGCGTATTCGGTCATGATGAAGGGTTTGCCGGTGACGCGGCCGCCCATCGACCAACGGAAGACGTTGCCGAGGGCCTGGATCGAGCTATCCTGCGAAATGGTCGAGCCCGGACGCATGTAGTCGCTGGGGTGGGCGTGGTAGCTGTTCATCGACACCCAATCGAGGTCATTGCGCAAAATCGCGTAGTGGAAGGATTTTCCCATATTCCAGCCGCTGACGGGGCCGGGAAAGCCCAGGCGGCGGAGTTCGTCGCGATACCAGCGGGCGGTGCTGCGCTCGGTTTCGAGCATGAAGCGCCCGGCGTCGCCGCCGCGCGGGGTTTTGGCGTGGATGTCGTCGAGGGTGAGGGGGGAGAGCGCGTCGAAGGAGGTGGGGGCGTCCTTCCCCCAGGCGGCTTTCAGTTTGTCGATGGAGCCGTAGCGCGCTTCGAGGAACTTTTTCCAGGCGGGTAGGGCGGCCTTGCCGTCGAAGGCGCGGGTGAAGGCGAACTCCTGCTCGTTGAAGCCGACCGCCATGGCGAAGACGGGGTCGTCGACGAGGCGGGTTTTGGTGTAGGGGTTGACATGGGTAAGGAGGGCTTCGACGCCCTTGATCCAATTGGCGCGCACGCTTTCATCGAAATGGATCAGAAATTTGAAACTCTTCAAAGGTTCTACTTTATCGCTCCAGGGGGAGAGGGTGGTATAGCCGGTCCAGCTGGTCATGGCGTCGAAGTTGAGGTAGACGCCCTTCTCCTTCAGGCGGTGGATGAAGTAGTCGAAGCGGTCGAGGTTCTCGGGGTTGAAGACGCCGTCGGCCACCGCTTTGTTCATGAGGAAGGTGTCGATGAAGTGCGTCCGGGTCATATTGTAGCCATTGCGGACCAACTCATCAACATAGCGGTCAATCTCGGCTTTGGTTTTAAGCTGCCCCTCGGAGACGCCGCGGCGTCCGTCGAAGGTTTCGCCCGAATCGCAGGCGGAGAGGAAGCGGATCGGGGCGCCGGGGGCGTTCGCAAAGGCGAAGTGTCCGGCGGGGTTGATGATGACCCGGCCTTGCGCTCCGGCCTTTTTCTGCGGCAGGAAGCCCGAGCGGTCGAGGGCGGAGCCGGCGAGGACGACGGGGTCGGCCGGGCGTTCCAGCGCCTTCCAGCGGGCGTCGGCCTTCGCCACGGTTTTTTCGGTGGAGGGGAAGGGGTAGTCGGCGTCGGAGAGGGTGACGCCAGCGACGATCCAGAGCAGGCCCGGGTCGCCGGTGCGGAAGGTCACCTTTTCGATCGCTCCCAGCTTCGGGTCAAGCGCGAATTTGCAGACGTACAGGCCCACCCGGCCGCCGGATTCGGTCTTCCAGGTGGCTCCGACGAAGGCGTTGGCGAGGGGCTTCGGCGCCCACCAGTCGGCGACGTCGCGGCCCTGCGCCACGGGGATCGACTGCTTGCCGCCGGTTCCGGTGAGGTCGATGGTTCCGGCGATTTTTCCGGCACCGCCCCAAGAGAGGGTGTGGAGGAGGTAGAGATATTTCGCGGCCTCTTTTTTCCCGGCCGGAATCAGCTCGACGGTCGCCGGTCCGGTGGAGAGGCGCGAGGATTGGAAGGCGACCACGGCTTTGCCGCCGTTCTTCGCCGGATCGACCGGCAGGAACGGCACTTTGCCGTAGAGGGTCTCTTTGAACTTGAAGTTCCGGGCGTCATTCTCCGGCCCCTGGTCGGACCAGCCCCCTTTGCCGTCGCCCGCCGTTTCGTCGCGGTAGCCCATATTGGCGACCGGGGCGAGGCTGAGGAGGCGGTCGGCTGCTTCGATTTTCAGGTTGCGCACGAAGAGCTTCCCGAAGGAATCCTGAAAGCCGATCGAGAGGCGCAGGGTTTTGACGTCCGGGGGGACGAAGGCGGTGAATCCCGCCTTTTCCCAGTCGAAGGTGCCGGTCCGCATGCGGGCCGAGGGCCAGCTCTCCCCGGAGGGGGCGACGATATTGGCCATGAATTTCGCGCCGTTCCAGGAGACGGCGGCGGGGGCGACGTTTTCGCCTTTGAATTCGGCGCTGAAGGTCAAACGCCGCCCGGCGATGGCTTCGGCCGGGAGATCCCGGTTGAGGCCGAGCGTACCTTTGTGATCGGTGCGCGCGGGGAGGTTGAGCTCCAGAATGCCCTCTTTAACGGCGGCTTCGGTCTGGTAGACACGCCAGCCGGTGAGGTCGCCGGGGCTGCTGAAGGGAACCTCCAGCAGCGGTTCCGCCGCGGCGAGGAGAGGCAAGGTAAGAAGGGGGAGGAGTCGCTTGAACATTATTGATTTCCTTTGGGAGTGATTAATCAATCAAATAGCCATCGTACCGATGCCAGACGTTCCAGGAGGCATTCCCAGGGTAGGTTTTGTTCACCCAGGGGCCGGCCAGTTTGCTGCCGCGGGTATTCAGAACCCATTGCGACCCCTCTTCTCCCGGGACCGGGGCTTTTTGCGAAACCACGTGTCCGTCGGCGAATACCGCCGTTGCTTCCCGGAAGCCGCTGTGTGCCACCCAGAGATTGGGTCCATTATCGGGAGCCGACTGATAGGGGTTGACCCGGTAGAAACCGAGTGGAGCGAAAGCCGGGTCGCCCGCCCGGTTCTGCCGGGCCGATTCGGCGCAGAAAATAGTCTGGGAGGGACGGCGGAACTGACTTGTTTTCGCCCCGCTGACGTACCGGTGATTCATACCGTAGTCGCATTGCAGCCAGGAGGTGTTGGTGGGGTCGATGAGGGCCCAGTTGGCCGGATTTTTCCAGAAGTCATCATAGAAAGACTCTCCGGCGGAGGTGATCCGGGTTCGGGAAGGACACCGCAGTATGGTTGAAGGCATATATTTATGGTAGACCAGCGCCCAGGTCCAGGCATATCCCTCTGCCGTTGCATAGGGGAGTACGCCTTTGTGGTCGTTGGCATAGAGTAGATAGGTGAGGCCGATCTGTTTCAGGTTTCCCCGGCAGTTGTTCAACCGGGCGGTTTCCCGGGCCTTGTTCAAGGCCGGGAGCAGTATTGACGCCAGAATGGCGATGATGGCGATAACGACCAGGAGCTCGATCAGTGTAAACAGGGTACGTTTCATGGCTGAAAATCCTTTCCGGTTATTGGTTGACGGTCTCTTGTACACGGAACACTATATTCGTTTTTCCCTTTTTCGGAATCTCTTCGGCGCTGCGGAAGGTGGCGGGCAGCGTGAGGCTGACGGGAGTTTTCGGCGCGCCGTCTTTGCTCCATTCGGCCAGCGCGCGGATGCCCTGCCGGACCGCATCCGAAGCGCGTGAAAAAATCGCCCCGGCGATCAGCGGATGGCGGACGAAGTCGTAGCCGGGTCCGCAACGGATAATGAGAATGGGGCGGTACGAGGTCCCTTCCAGTAATTCGAGAATCGGCGCGAGAAGTTCATTATGGAACACATAAATCGCCGGGGGGCGGGTTTCGAGGAGGTGCCGGGCGAGCGCCTCGAAATCGGCGACCGGCGGCTGAAGCCGGAAGCGGCAGCCCTCGACTTCCGGAAATTCCCCCAGCTCTTCGAGCACTCGCGGGGGGGCGAAAATGTGGCAGATCTCCATTTCCGGGCAGCGGCGCGCCGCGAGGAATCGGGCCAGGGAGCGGTGGGCTCCCGTATAGTCGGAGTATAGGGTGGAATAACGCGGACTCCAGTTGTTGAGGAGGAGAAGGGGGTAATTCTCGCGGGAGAGCTGTTCGAGAAAGGGGGATTCCGTATCGAGCTCGGGGCAGTGGAGCACCCCGGCGCAATCGTGGCGGACCAGATTCTCCAGGGCGTACAGCTCTTCGGTCTTGTCCCAGCGGGTGGCGCCGAGGAGGAGCTGGCAGCCCGCCGCCGCCGCCTCCCCGATGGCGATATCGGCGAGATGGGCGAAGTAGGGGTCGGTGAGCCCCCCGACCACCATGCCGAGAATGCGGCTCCCGCCGCCCGCCAGCGTCCGCGCGGCGTGCGAAGGGCGGTAGCCGGAGCGCTCGACGGCGAGATCGATCTTTTTCTTGGTTTCAGCGGCGATCTTGGCCGACAGCCGGTGGTTGTTGAGGTACATCGACACCAACGACTTGGAAACGCCCACTTCGCGGGCGATGTCGGTCAGCGTTGCCTTCATGATGTCCTACCTCAGAGAAAGTGATTGAACCGGTTCAATTGGCTATATTATGACTGATAAACCTCACTTTGTCAAGAGGTGAAAATGAAAAAAATGAAAAAAAGACCAAAAAACCAGCCCCTGCGTGGCCGGCAGGGGCTGGTCGCTTCGTTCTTCTCTATTCTGCGAGCTCAAAATGGAGGGCGGGGCCGTCGGGGAGCTTGGCGGTGTCCACCCGGTAGA
This sequence comes from Victivallaceae bacterium, assembly GCA_031547585.1. Taxonomy (GTDB): domain Bacteria; phylum Verrucomicrobiota; class Lentisphaeria; order Victivallales; family Victivallaceae; genus Victivallis. Next base: position 7,610 of record JAVBRV010000238.1, on the reverse strand, counting down.
CCACTTCAGTCGCAGTGCGCTTCTCTGCTTCGACCGGAGCGCGGCGCGCGCCGTTGACGGCGAGGGGGTAGAGCTTCAGCCGGGCGGCGTTCCGGTTGCGGATCGTCACCGTGAAGGCGCCGGTTTCGACCAGCGTCGGGCTGCCGCCGATCTTCCGCAGCGTCAGCCGCTCAGGGTCGTCGAACTCCATGTTGCTGTTGAGGGCGTCGGTGGCGTAGACGAGGACCATCCGCTTCGCTTCCGCCAGCGGTTTTTCGCCGTCGATGGAGACGAGGGTGAGGTTACCCTTGACGGTGAGTTCGCTGATTGCCAGGTTGCCGAGATCGGCTTTGGTTCCGGCTTCGGCGCAAATGCCCTGAAGGCGCGGGGTGGTTACCGACTGGAAGTTCCGGCGCGGCTCCATCCGAAGCTCTCCCGTCGAGCTCTCATAAATGTCGTTGGCGAAGCTGGTCCGGTTGGAGGCAGGGAGCTGATTTCGCTCCTTCAGCTGGCGCACCAGGAGGTCGCCGTCGAAGACGCCGCGCGAGCCTTCGCCGACGGCGGCAAAACCGGCGGAGTCGGTTTTCACCTCGGCGGTTCCCTGAATCGGCACTTCCGTCTCGCGTTTCCCCAAGGGGAAGCGCTTTCCGCCCGGCGGAACCATTTCCACCGAGAAACCGGTCACCAGCATCCACTTCGATTGGGCGGCGGAGAGCCCCTCGTGCTGGATTCCCTGACGGTAGACCTCCTCGGCGTCCGCTTCCAGCCGGATGGCGGCCGGAGCGGGCGTCACGTCGCCGCGCCGGTAGAGGAAGAAGGTCAGAAACTCCATCGCCCGCGCCACCGGGTCGTGCATGATCTGGAAGGGGTGCATCCGGTTTACGGGCACGATGTTGATTGAGGAGCCGAAGGCGGTCAATCCGTCGATGTCCTGGAAGGCCGCGTAAGCGCCGTTGACGAAGGCTTGCTCGTAGCGGTAGCGGTTCCAGAAGGTGTTGGCGTATTCGGTCATGATGAAGGGCTTGCCGGTGACGCGGCCGCCCATCGAGCCGCGGAGGACGTTGCCGAGCGTCTGGATCGAACTCTCCTGCGAGATGGTCGAACCCGGCTGCATATAGTTGCTGGGGTGGGCATGGTAGCTGTTCATCGACACCCAGTCGAGGTCGTTGCGCAGCACCGCGTAGTGGAAGGATTTCCCCATATTCCAGCCGCTGACGGGGCCGGGGAAGCCCATGCGGCGGAGTTCGTCGCGATACCAGCGGGCGGTGTTCCGCTCGGTTTCGAGTATGAAGCGCGCAGCGTCGATGCCGCGCGGCGTTTTGGTGTGGATGTCGTCGCTGGTGAGGGGGGCGACCGTTTCAAAGCCGGCGGGCGTGTCCTTCCCCCAGGCGGCCTTCAATTTCTCGATGGAGCCGTAACGCTCCTTCAGAAATTTCTGCCAGGCGGGCTGGGCGACGGCTCCGTCAAAGGCGCGGGTGAAGGCGAACTCCTGTTCGTTGAAGCCGACCACCATCGCAAGGACGGGGTCGTCGGCGAGACGGGTTTTGGTATAGGGGTTGACGTGGGTGAGAACGGCTTCGACCCCCTTGATCCAGTTGGCGCGCACGCTTTCGTCGAAGTGGATCAGGAACTTGAAGCTTTTGAGGCGGTCCACCTTGCTGCTCCAGGGGCCGAGGGTGGTGTAGCCGGTCCAGCTGGTCATGGCGTCGAGGCTGAGGTAGACGCCCTTCTCCTTCAGGCGGTGGACGTAGTAGTCGAAGCGGTCGAGATTCTCGGGGTTGAGGACGCCGTCTTTTTCGGTTTTTCGCATGAGGAAGGTGTCGATGAAGTGGCCCCGGGTCAGGTTGTAGCCGTTGCGGGCCAACTCATCGACGTAGCGGTCGATTCGCTCTTTGGTGGTGAGCTGGCCTTCGGAAACGCCGCCGCGCCCGTCGAAGGTTTCGCCCGAATCGCAGGCGGAGAGGAAGCGGAGCGGTTGATCCGGCGTTTTCGCAAAGGCGAAGTGCCCGGCGGGGGTGATGATGACCCGGCCGTGGGTTCCGGCTTTTTCGTACGGCAGGAAGCCCGAGCGGTCAAGGGCGGAGCCGGGGAGAATGGCGGGAAGGGCGGGGCGCTCGAGCACCTTCCAGCGGGCGTCGGCCTTAGCCACGGTTTTTTCGGCGGAGGGGAAGGGGTAGTCGGAGTCCGAGAGGGTGACGCCGGCGACGATCCAGAGGAGCCCCCGGTCTCCGGCGCGGAGCGTGACTTTTTCGATGGCCCCCAGTTTCGGGTCAAGCGGGAACTTGCTGACGTACAGACCGACCCGGCCGCCCGATTCGGTTTTCCAGACGGCTCCGACGAAGGCGTTGGGGAGGGGCTTGGGGTTCCACCAGTCGGCGATGTCGCGGCCCTGCGTTACGGTGATGGATTGCTTCCCTTTTGCCCCGGCGACGTCGATGGTTCCGGCGATTTTGCCGGAACCTCCCCAAGAGAGGGTGTGGAGGAGGTAGAGATGCGTCGCCTCCTCTTTCTTCCCGCCGGGAATCAGTTCGACGGTCGCGGGACCGCCGGGGAGGCGCGAGGATTGGAGGGCCACCACCGCTTTGCCGCCGTTCTTCGCCGGGTCCACGGGGTAGAACGGCACTTTGCCGTACAGGTTCTGCTTGAATTTGAAGTTCCGGGCGTCGTTCTCCGGCCCCTGGTCGGACCAGCCGCCTTTGCCGTCGTTCGCCGTTTCGTCGCGATAGCCCATGTTGGCGACCGGGGCGAGGCTGAGGATGCGGTCGGCGGCTTCGACCTTCAGATTGCGGACGAAGAGCTTCCCGGCGGAATCCTGAAAGCCGATCATGAGGCGCATATTTTTGGCGTCCATAGGGATGAAGGCGGAAAATTCGCTTTTCCCCCAGTCGAACGTTCCGGTTTTCAGTCGGGCCTGGGGCCATTCGTCTCCGGCGGGGGTGGTGAAGTTGACCATGAATTTCGTGCCGTTCCAGGATTGGGCGGGGGGAACGATGTTTTCGCCTTTGAATTCGGCGCTGAAGATCAGTCGCCTCCCGGCGGCGGCTTCAAGCGGGAGCTCGCGGTTGACGCCGAGGGTCCCTTTTGAGGCGGAGCGTTCGGGGAGGTTGATTTCCAGCGCTCCCTCTTTGACGGCGGCCTTAGTCTGGTAGACGCGCCAGCCGGTGAGGTCGCCGGATTTATTGAAGGGAACCTCGAGCAGCGGTTCCGCTACTGCGAGGAGAGGCAGGGCGAGGAGAGGGAGGAGTTGCTTGATCATTGTTGTCCTACCAGATAAGTTGGTTGGCGGCGGCATAGGGCATCCAGATCCGAGCGATGTTGGTGTTGCCGGTACTACTTCCATCGGGTCCATAATAGGCGAGCGTGCTGTAATGACGCGTTTCGACATGTCCGTCGAAGAAGGCGACGTTGGCCGCTTGCCGGCCCTTGTGACGCCAGGCGGTAAGTTCCGTTGATGCGGCAGACAACTCCGCCTCTGATTGGGCCCAATAGTCCTTGGGTTTGCTCTGCCACAGGCTGGCGACGGCTCCCGCGGTGACTTCGGTGAAGAGCAATTTCCGGGAAGGATTCTTTACCAGGCTGAGTTTGTAATGAATCTTGTAGGTAGGCAGGGGGGCGGAGTAGCCGGTATTCGGGGTGCCGATACCGGTGGGCATACCGTAGCAGTAACGTGCGTAGAGGTATTTGCCTTCTTTGAAGTCTTGGTAGCCTATTGACGGACAGATGAACGATTTATCCCAATACTCGACCCCCCATTTCCAGGTGGCGATACCGAGGGTTTTTACGAAGAGTTCGTTGCCCGTCCAGCGAACGGTGGTGAGGGTGCTGCTGTTGGAGAAAGGCACGACCATATCCTGGTGGTCACTTGCGTACATCAGCGCCGCCGCTCCCAGTTGCTTGAAGGAAGCGACGCATTTTGAGGTGCGCGCGGTTTCGCGGGCCTTGTTCAGGGCGGGCAGCAGTATGGCGGCGAGGATGGCGATGATGGCGATGACGACCAGCAATTCTATCAGTGTGAAGAGAGTACGTTTCATCGATGAAAATCCTTTCCGGTTATTCATTTACGGCCTTGTCTGTTTTGAAATCGATATCAACGTTATCGGTTTTATGCGGAATCTCTTCGGCGCTTCGGAAGGTTGCGGGCAACAGGAGGCGAACGGGGGCCGGCGGTGCGCCTTTCTCGATCCACGTGGCCAGGGTGCGGATGCCCTGCCGGACCGCTTCGGAAGCGCGTGAAAAGACCGCCCCCTCAATCAGCGGATGGCGGACAAAGTCGTATCCGGGGCCGCAGCGGATAATGATATGGGGATGCCAGCCGGCAGACGCCGACAGTTGGAGGATGGGGTGGAGAAGCACGAAGTTCAGTATATAAAGCGCTTTCGGGCGGGTTTCGAGAAGATAGCGGGCGAGGTCGTCGAAATGGGTGACCGGCGGTTGAAAATGGAAGCGGAAGCCTTCTATGTCAAAGGCTTCCCCCGGCCCCTCGGCAAGCCCGTTGCTGGGACCGAGATGGCAGACCGTCGCCTCGGGGCAGCCCCGCGCCGTGAGGAATCCGGCGAAGGCATGGTGCGCTTCGGTGTAATCGGTGTACGCGGAAGAGAACGCAGGGCTTCGGCTGCTGAGGATGAGCGGATAATTTTCGCGGGAGAGCTGGTTGAGAAAGGGGGATTCCACACTGAGCTCAGGAGTGTAAAGCACGCCGGCGCAGTCGTGGCGGACCAGGTTCTCCAGGGCGCGAAACTCTTCGGCTTTGTTCCAGCGGGTGGCGGCGAGGAGGAGCTGGCAGCCGGTTGCGGCCGCTTCCTCGAGGGCCGTGTCGGCGAGATGGGCGAAGTAGGGGTCGGTGAGCCCGCCGATCACCATGCCGAGGATGCGGTTCCCGCCGCCGGAGAGCGTCCGCGCGGCGTGCGAGGGGCGGTAGCCGGAGCGCTCGACGGCGAGATCGATCTTTCGCTTGGTTTCGACGGCGATCCTCACAGCCAGCGGATGGTTGTTGAGGTACATCGATACCAGGGACTTGGAAACGCCCACTTCACGGGCAATGTCGGTCAGCGTCGCTTTCATCAGGTCATACCTTAAAAATGTTGAACCGGTTCAACAATGTATATTATGACCGATGAAACCGGTTTTGTCAAGGGGAAACGACGAAAAAAGTGAAAAAAATGGCCAAAACACGACACGGAGCCGAACTATTTTACCAGTTCATAGGCAAAGACACCGTTCTCGTTTTCCAGACGGCAGCTGACGGTTTTGCCGTCACTCTGCAAAGGAAGCGTCTGGACCCGCTTCCCGGCGAGGTCGAGGGCGTGGAGCCGCCAGTCGCCGGCAAGCTTGAGTTGAAGCCCGGCGCTGCCTTTTTTCAGCAGGAGGGGGAGGCTGCCGACTTTCTCCAGCGTTTCCCGCGCCGGACTGCTGAAACGCATGTTGCTGTTGAGACAGTCGGTCAGGTGCAGCAAGAGGATGCGCCGGCTGGAGGCGAGGGGAGCGCCGTCGAGCGAGGCCGCCAACACCGAGGCGAAGGTCCCTTCGATGGAGACCGAGACGGAACGCCCTTCGAGGCGGGTTCCGGCGGGGGCGACGAAGGCTTCGCTGCGGGGAGAGGTGACGGTGAAGGTGTGCTGCTTGAGGTCGAAGAGGAGCTCACCGGTGGAGCTCTGCACCCGGCCGGTGGTTTCGTTGTACTCGTCGGGGGTGATTTCGCCCTTTTTTCGGAGCTCCTTCAGGAAGTCGTAGCCGGGCAGGGAGGGGGAGCCGAAGACGCTGCCGGTTTTGCCGATCAGCCCGATCAGCCGGAAGTCGCCGGGGATCACGGTTTCGGCGTCGAGTGGCAGCGCGAAGACTTTCTGCGAGACGGCGAGATCGCCGCGCAGATGGAACAGGGCCCCGGCCCGGTCTGAAAGCAGGCTCATGGGGTCGTTCGCCTGTTCGAAGCCGACCAGGGGGGAGGGGCGGCTGGCGCGCTCGGGGTTCGAGGCGTAATTGAAGCGGCAGAGCATATCATAGCCTTGAAGCGCCGCGTAGGCTCCGGCGAGGAACCCGCCTTCGGAGCGGAAACCGTTGGGGAAAACCTGGCTCCACTCGGTTACCGCGAAGGGTTTGCCGAGGTGCCGCGAGGCGAAGAGGTGGGCGAGGATGCCGGTGGCGGTGAGCGAACTCATCGGGTTGGCGGTTTTGGGCAGGTCGTTGCTGTCGGGATGCGCCCAGTAGGTGTGCAAGTCGACGTAGTCGAGCTGCCGCCGGTCGAGAGAGATGGGGGCGTCGAGAATGTAGTTGAGGTCGGAGAAGGGCACCCGGACGCCCGCCTTCCGGAGCGTCCCCGAGAGGCGCGCATAGCTCCGGCGGTAGATGTCGTGAAGGAATTCGCTGTAGAGTTGCGGCCGGTTCTCCGGCGTCAGCCGCCCGGCGGCGAACTTCCGGAACTCCGCCTCGTAGGCCTCGCGGACGAAGCCGGAGCGGAGGTTGTTGATCGGCGTCCCCTCGTTGATCAGGCTGATGGTGACCAGCGCCGGGTCGTCCTTCCAGGCGAGGCCCGTGTAGGGGTTGACGGAAGAAAGGAGGCGGAGCGAATAACGTTCGAGATTCGCCATCACATCCGGGTCGACCATGGCCAGCGCCTTGAAGTCGCGCCCGGCGATCTCGCGCTCCGGCCAGGCGGAGACTTCGCCTTTGCGCAGCTTTCGCGACATATAAAGATCGATGGTGACGTAAAGCCCGCGCTTCTTACAGGCGGCGAGAAGGTAATGCAACCGGTCCAGCTTCTCCGGGTCGGGCAGCGAGGAGTCGGTCGAAGCCGCCGTCAGCGGCTGGTCGAAGTGGTGAAAACGCAACAGGTTGTAACCGTTGGCCGCCAGCCGCTCCGTCAGCCGGTCGAGCTCGGCGTTGCTCTGGAAGAGAGCGCGTTCGCAGAGGTTGGTCCCCCAGAAGCGCGCGGGGCGGCCCGGCTGCTTTTCAAATTCGAAGTGGTCCCCCGCCACTTTGAGGAAGCCGTGCTTCCCGGCGGGAGCGTCGAGGAGGAAGGAGAAATCGAGCGCCGACCCCGGTTCGATATCCTGGTTGAAGGTGAAGGGCTTCCAGTCGTTGCCGGAAACGGCGCTCCACTCTTTCGCCTCGCGGGGCGGCGTGATGGGGTCGCGTGAGAGGGAGAGCCCGGCGACCGGCGTGTCGGTGTGGATCGCCGCCACCGGTTTCCCTGGGAGGAGGAAGGCGCAGACCGACAGGTTCTCCCGCACCGGAATCGCTTCGGCGGGGAAGGCGTGGCGCTCTTCCCTGCCATCGGCATAGCGGAGGGTGACGGTTCCCGGTTCCGCCCCGCAAAGGAGGTGGAGGTAACGCATGTTGCTGTTCTTTGCCGGGCGGAACTCTCCGGCGGCGGGTTGGGGCGGGAGCTCGAAGCGGATGCCGCCCAGCCGCTCCTCGCGGCCGCCCGGGGCGAGCCGGACGGGCGTGGAGTCATACGGCCGGTATTCGAGGGTAAAGGCGAGGTTCGCCCGGGTGATTTTGCCCGAAGAGGGGGTGAAAAAGAGCCGGAGGGCGATATTCCGGCTGTTGAAGCGGCGGTTGTCCTGAAGCATCGCCCCGAAGTCGCCGCTGATCCGGAGAGTTCCGCGCTGCAGGGGCAGCTCCAGGTGGTTTTC
>JAVBRV010000478.1:0-22035 GCA_031547585.1 Victivallaceae bacterium | reverse complement strand
GCCTCCTTCAGCATCACCGCGAACTCGTCCGGCGCGTTGAAGCGGGAGATTTCATCGGTAGTGGCGTACCCCGCCTCCCGGCCCGCGAGCGGCGTCTCCAGATTCCCGACCAGATAGTCGCCGCCGGAGAGATACTCCCCTTCGGCGGCGAGCATTCCCGTAAAATCGAAACTGCCCTCCTTCGCGCACAGCTCGATCTGACCCCGATAACACATGATGTCGCCGGTGAAGATCAATTTTGCCGTTGATTCCGTAAGCATGATTTCAGATCAGCTTATTCGTCGTTAACCAGGCGTCCATGCGCTCGTTGATCGCGCTCCTCGGCCACTCGATGTCTTTGGGCAGGGCGGCGATTTCTCTCGCCAGTCCGTCTTTCAGCGTGATGAGGTCCGACTGCTTCAAGCCGGTGGCGGCCAGGATCTTGGAGTTGTCGTAATACTTGTCGCAGCAACGGCTGTGCATCAGCTGGTAGTTTTTCGCGGCGGGCACGCCGTAGAATCCCGAATAGGTTTCGATGTCGACGGCGAGGTATTCCAGGCCGACCAGCTCCTTGTAATACTCGGCGATCTCCCGCCAGGTGTGGTGTTCGGCGGTCGCCAGCGTATAGGCCTCCCGCTTGGCGGCGGGTTTCAGCACCAGGCGGGCGATCATCTTGCCGATGTCGCCGCTCCAGGTCATGGTGGCCTGGGTGGAGAGCGCGAGCTCGGGCAGGACCGCCGGCAGCTTTTTCTGGGCCCGGTACATCACCACCGGCGCTTCGAGCGTCACCAGCTGGAAACGCCGCCGCGAATAGGCGATGGTGGGGCGGACAATCGTCCAGTTGTTATAGGTGGAACCGGTCAGCATATCCTCCTCCATCGCCTTATAGAGGGAATATTCGTTGTTCGCGAGGGCGAGAAACTCCTTATCGGTCGAGGTGTCGAGGTGCCGCGCCCCATCCTCGCGGGTCGGCGGGGCGCCGCAATACATCCGGCAGGAGGAGAGAAAAATCAGGTGATCGGTGCTATCCAGCAGCAGCTTGTGCCGCTTGGCAAACGCCGGGGCGTTGTAATTCATGAAGTCGACGATGGCGTCGTAACCGTTCTTCAGCTGTCCCTCCAGCCACGCGTCGTCCATGGCGTTCGCCTTGGTGTAGGTAACGGCGGGGTTGCTGCTCGTCATTTCATCCAGCGAAACCACATCGACCTGATACCCCATGGCCGCCAGCTCGGGAACCGTGTATGACCCCATCGCACCCGTGCCGCCGAGAACCAGAACCTTCTTCATACTCATCTTCATTATTCCTTTATAGTAAGAACTACTTTACCGATATTTTCATTGCGTTCGAGAATCGCGTGGGCGGCCTCGGCCTCCCGGATCGGCAGAACCTTATAAATCGTTGGGCGGACCTCACCCCGTTCGATCGCCGGCCAGAGCCGTTCGCCGAGCTCGCGGAGGATGCGCGCCTTCATTTCGGGCGTCCGGCTGCGGAGGGTGCTGCCGATCAGCCGCAGCCCCTTCTTCAATACCGGGCGCAGGCTGATTTCGGCGAATTCGCCCCCGAGGGTCGAGAGGAGAATCCAGCGGCCGCCCACCGCCATCTTTTCGAGGTTTTGCCCCAGCCCTTTGCCGCCCACGCAGTCGAGTGCGATGTCTGCGGGGTGTGCGTCAAGCACGGCCCCGAGGTCGTCCTTGCCGCGCTCGACCACGATATCCGCGCCGAGTGCCCGAACCGCCGCCGCCTTCTCCGGCGTGCCGACGGTGGTGATCACCTTGGCCCCGAAAGCCTTGGTCAGCTGGATCGCCGCCATGCCGAGGCCGCTGGCCCCCGCCTGGACGAGCACCGTTTCACCGGCCTTCAGGTTCCCTTCGAGCACCAGGTTGAGGTAGCTGGTGGCGAAGGCTTCCGGCAGCGAAGCCGCCTCGGCCATCGACAGCCCCTTCGGAACCGGCAGCAGCATTCCCGGGTCGATGGCGATCTTTTCGGCGTAGCCGCCGCCGCCCAACAGGGCACAGACCCGGTCGCCGACCCGGTAACCGGCGACCCGGCTGCCGACGGCGGAAACGACTCCGGCGATTTCGAGACCCATCCACTCGGGGGAGCCGGGGGGAGGGGGGTACTTCCCCGCCCGCTGCAGAAGGTCGGCGCGGTTCAGCGCGGCGGCGTGAATTTCCACCAGGACTTCCGTCTCCTTCATTAAGGGGTCGGGAACTTCCACCCAGTGCAGGGAACGGTCGGTTTCAACTTTGACGACATGCATAATCAGTTCTCCAGAGGATGTTTGCGGCAGGGAACCGGAATCGGGATCGCCCCACCGGCGAATTGCGAAGCGTAGATGCCGACGATCATTTCGAGCGCCAGCCGGGCATCGGCGGCGGAGGAGACGGGCTCGCGATCCTCGCGGATCGCCTGCATCAGGTCCCAGGCGGCCAACCGGTTGTTGGTGAGGAAATAGGCGAGATAGCTCGCCGTCGGCAAGGGGCCGGCCCCCGGAATCACCGGGTCCTCCAAAAGGGGAACCACTTCGTAGGCCGCCTCGTCTTCCGGCGGGAAGGGGCTGCGGGTGAGGCGGAGGCAGCGTTCGCCCTCGTTGTAGCGCATGGCAAGGCAGCCCGCGGTTCCGGCGACGGTGACGCCCATGCGCGTCTGACGCTTGTCGTACAAACCCTTGCGGCTCTCGAAGATGCCCCGGAGGCCGTCGGCGAAACGGAAGCAGGCGAAAATGTCGTCGCCCGCCACCGGTCCTACCGGTTCGCTGGTCGGCAGCCGGTCGCCGGGGGAGAGGGGGCGGCCCTCCTGATAGACTTCGGCGTAGACCCGTTCGGGCGCGCCGAAGAGGAAGCCCGCGATGTCGAGGATGTGGGTCCCCAGCACCATCATATCTTCGCCGCCGCCGCGCTCGTCCTCCTTGCCGCGCCCATAGAAGGTGAGGGGACGGCCGATGGCGCCGTCAGTGATCATCTGCTTCATGGTGCGGAAGATCCGCGAATAGCGCGCCAGGTGGGCGACGGCGATTTTGATGCCGCTTTCACGGGCGAGGGCGACCATTTCATCGGCTTCGACAAGGTCGGCGGTCAGGGGTTTTTCGCAGAGGACATGGATGCGGTGCTTCGCCGCCAGCCGGATGGGTTCAAGGTGATCTCCCGGCAGCCGCGAAACGAGGACGACGATGTCGAGCGGTTCCTTCTCCATCATCTCCCGCCAGTCGAGGTAGTGCTTCTGCGCCCCGGTCAGGGCCAGGCGGTCGGCGATGCCTTCCGTGTTCGAGTCGGCCAGCGCCATGATCTCCGCGCCGGGGATTCCGGGGAAGGCGAGGTGAAGGCCGTGATCGCCCCGTCCTTTGACGAGGGTGTCGCGGATAATACCGATTTTCATATTCAACTCCCCTTGGGGCCGAGGACGCGGCCGCCGTCGACATTGTGGTTGGCTCCGGTGATGTAGCGGGCGTCGTCCGAGGCGAGGAAGGCGATCATGGCCGCGATCTCCTCGGGACGGCCGGAGCGTCCGAGCCAGGTTCCCTTCTCCTCCGGATTCATTTCGGCCATGACCATACCCGGCGATACGGCGTTGACCGTGACCTGGTAGGGACCGAGCTCCATGGCCAGCGCCCGGGTCAGGGCGATGACGCCTCCTTTGGCGGCGGAGTAGTCCACCCGGTCGAGGATGCCCACCTCGCCCGCGATGGAGGCGAGGTTGATGATCGAGCCGGACTTCCGCTCCATCATGTGGTTGATCACCGCGTGGATGCAGCTCAAGGTGCCGTTGAGATTGAGGTCGATGACCCAGCGCCAGACCTCCTCGGTGGTTTCGTGGAAGCGGCTCAATTTCTTCAGCAATCCAGCGCTGCCCCCGGCGTTGTTGACCAGGATGTCGATGACGCCGAATTCGTCGAGAATCGCCTTGAAAGCGGCGCGGACCTCTTCACTGTTCATGACATCGAGCTTGAAGGCGGAGGCCTTGCCGCCCCCCGCCCGGATTTGGGCGGTGACGGCTTCGGCGCTTTCGAGCGCGAGATCGGTGACCGCCACCCGGACGCCCTCATCGGCGAGGCGCTGGACGATGGCGCGGCCGATGCGTCCGCCGGAACCGGTGACGACGGCGGTTTTCCCCTGCAGCTTCATAGGTTGTATCCTCCGGCCGCGAGCAGCGCCTCTTGAACCAGGAACTCATGCTCCGGCGGATAGGGGTTGGCGATCTTACCCTCGATGATGTCGGCGAATTCGACCATCTGGCTGGTGTAGCGGCCGTTCATCACCGGCATGCGGACGAGGTGGGTTCCGGCGGGGAACTCCCCGTTGCCTTCCTTCAGGGTCAGGCGAACCTGTGTGGGGTCGAGGTGGTAGCGGTCGCCGGGCTGCTCGAGGGGGCAGACTTCGACCGTGCCCTTGGTGCCGCAGATGACCATCCGCCGGTGTTTCATGCCGTCCACTTCGATGACGGCGGTGCGGATGGTGGCGGTCGCTTTGGGGTAGACCATGACGGCGAGGCCGTTGTCGAGCATGCCGTCGTCGCGGGTGCGGCAGGGGAAGGGGACCACTTTTTCCGGGCGTCCCAGCAGGCTGATGACGAGGTCGATCAGGTGACCGCCGAAGATGTACATCGCGCCGCCTTTGAAGTTGGCGAGCCACCGGCGGTATTCGTCGCCGTCCCAGCGGCTCATCACCGCGTCGATCTGAAAGATGTCGCCGAGCCAGCCCTTGCGGACCGCTTCGAAGCAGAAGCCGAGCGCCGGATTCCCCCGGTACATGTAGCCCATCTGGATCGTGAGGTTTTTCTCGATGAAGAGGTCGAGGAGGCGGCGGAATTCGCCGAGGTCCTCGCAGCCGGGCTTATCGAGGTGGATGGGGAAGCCGCGCTCGGCGCAGCGCCGCGCGGTCGGAACCAGCTCGAAGGCGTCGGTTTCGACCGATACCGCCTGGAGCCCGGGGGTATTGAACAGCTCCTCCTCGCTCAGCCAGGGGAGTCCCCGGTAAGCAGCCCAATCGCCGCGCTTCTTGCGCCACTCGGGGGCCGGCTCCACGATGCCGACCACTTCGAAACGCTCCGGCAGATTGCGCAGCGTCTCCATGATGGCCGAGCCGTGGTTGTGGCCGATGCCGATCTGGCCGATCTTGATGGTCATGACAACTCCTTCCAGTTGAACAAAATTCCGAGGGGCGGGGCGGGGTCTTCCGCCAGCCGTTGATAGACGCGGGGGGCCTCCGCCGGGCTGACGGTTTCGCCGAAGAGCGGCTCCGCCCGGAGACGGCCGCTTGCGAGGAGGCCGAGGAGAGTGGCGAAATCATCCGCATAGGTCCAGTAGCCGGGGTGGGAGTCCTGCCGGGGGCGGACGAAGTTGTGCGCCCCGATCAGCGATACCCCGGTCCGGTGGACGTCGCGGTAAAAGTCGATGGGCACGTCGGAGACCCGGGTGCAGCCGAGCAGCGAAATCCGCCCCTGCGGCACCACCACGCCGAGCGCCTGCGAGAGCGCGACCGAAGCGCCCGACACCTCGACCACGGCGTCGACGCCGCGCCCCTTGCGGGTGACGGCGCGGACGTCGTCGCGGAAGGTGGGCGACAGGGGGTCGAATGCGAAATCGGCCCCGAGTTCGAGGGCGAGTTTGCGGCGGCTTTCGTTGGGGTCGGAGGCGATGACGGGGAGCCCCCCCGCGAGGCGGGCCAGCTGGACGGCGAAGACCCCGAGGAGCCCGAGGCCGGCCACCAGGACCGATTCGCCGAGTTCGAGCCGGGTCTTGCGGACCCCTTGCAGGGACATCGCCGCCAATACCACCGCGGCGGCTTCGCGCATCGATACGCTTTCGGGGATCACGGAGAGTCCGGCGGCGGGTTTGCAGAAGTGGCTGCGGTGCCCGGCGTGGTCGGCCAGCACCCGGTCGCCGACCTGGACTTCGGTGACGCCTTCGCCGAGGGCGACGACGACTCCCGAGCCGGTGTAGCCGGGGGATTGGGGGAACTTCCCATAGGTGTTCGGCATGCCCAGAAGCCCGGCCCTCTCGGTTCCGGCGCTGAGCAGCGAGTAGTGACTTTCGACCAAGACCTCGCCCGGGAGGGGGGAGGGGACCTCGAACTCCTGGAGTTCCGCCGTTTTCGCGGCGGGCCAGACAATCACGCGACCGGTCATGAAGCATTCCTTTCCTGATGGTGATACGAGTAACATAACCCTCTTTGAGGCATCCGCAAGCGATGATCAACGAATTGTTTGTAAAAAATATTGTAAATGAACTTTATTTTCAAAGAATAAGGTGTTATATTGCAAATATGACAATCAAGATACAGGATATCGCCCGGAAAGCGGGGGTTTCGACCGCCACCGTTTCGCGGGTTTTCAGCAACCATCCGAACATTCGCGAGGAGGTCCGGCGGGAGGTGCTGCGGATCGCCCAGGAGTGCGGCTACCGGCCGCGCCTCTCCACCCGGCAGCGCAACGTGGTGATCATCAGCCCGTTGAAAGGGGTCTACCCGATCCGCAGCTATGTGGAGATGGTGAGTTCGGAGCTGGCCGGGGTGCTCGCGGGCGAAGGCTACCGGATCGAAATCCTGCCGCAGGACAACCTCGAGCAGCTGGGGCGCATTCAATTCTGCGGCGCGGTGTCGATCGGCTACGACGGCCCCGGGCTGGAGAACTGGGGGGAGCGCTTCGGCGTGCCGCTCATCCTGATCGACCGCGACCTGCCGCCGGGGGCGGGGGAGGAGGTCTACTCGGTGCGTTCCGACGAATTTCAGGCGATGGCGCTCGGCATCGGGCACCTTGCCGAAAACGGCTGCCGCCGGGTGGGGACGGTCATCTACGGCGAGGCGGGAACGGGCAATACGGAGCTTCGCCGCGAAGGGGTGTTCCGGGCGCTGGCGCGCTTCGGGCTCCCGGCGGAGCGTTCGCTGCTTCGCTTCGCCCAGGCCGAAGGCTACGTCGAGGAGGTGGGGAAGCTGCTGCAAGGCGGCATCGACGGCCTCTTCGCTCCGGGCGGAAACGCCGGAGTGATCGCGGCGTACGCCCTCAACCTCTACGGGCGGAAGATCCCCTCGGATATCGCCCTCGTGGCCTCCGAGCGGACCATCTTCTCGCGCTACGCGACGCCGCCCCAGACCACCATTACCCAGAACTACGCCGAATTGGCGCGCGTGACCGCCGAACTCCTCGCCGCCCGCCTCGAAGGGCGGAGTTGTCCACAAAGCACGGTGGTCCCTTACCGCCTGATCGAGCGCGACAGCGTCCTCACTTTACGCTGATGGTGAAGGCTGACGTCTCCGATATCTTTCAAGGAGCTTTATTTACAATCCGGTAGACATGGCGCCCATACGGTTTGAAGCGATCCGTAAGGATGCCTCTTGACAACTTGAATCCGCGTTTTTCAAACAGAACTTCCACCTTGTCGCAATCCGCCGGGAGCTCACCGCCGAGCTGAAAGGTGGCGTTTTCCGGCTTCTCCGAGGTATTCACGGTAATTAGATACCAGGCGCTTTCATCGTTTCGGAGAATGCCGATTACGCTGCCGGAGGTCAAGACTTCGCCGGAGCCTTCCACCCCCAGCACCGGGGCGATCCGGCGGAGTTCGTCGCCGAGTTCCCAGATCCGGTCATCCGTGGCGCGACAGGGGGCGCGTCCGCCGAACCAGCCCCAGCCGCGATTGCCGTAAATGAGCGGCATATAGACCAGAAATTCCAGTTCGTCGGGGGTTGGGGTGCGGTACCAGTGGTCGGTTCCGTACCCATAGGCTTGCGCCGCGTGCATCATGACTCCCCGGTTGGCCCGGATCAATTGAAACATATCGCGGAACATCACCGAAGTACTCCCCAGCGGCCTTTCCGGATCGGCGTTCATCGCGCAACCCACCGGGTAATAGGTCAGGGAAATTACGTCGCAGGCGTTCTCTCCCGTGACCGGGTCGGTGATGACTCGCGAAGCCAATCCGTGCGGCGTAAGGTCGACCATGACCGGGTGGTGGGGATCCAATTCCTTCAGCAGCCGGTAACGTCGCCAGACCTCGGGAGCGTGTGCCAGGGTTGGTTCATCGGCAATGTACCACATCAGGAGGGCCGGGTGGTCGCGGAATTCGCGCACCACGGTTTCGAAGGGGAGAATCTGGCGGTAGTCCTTGGTGATGTTTCGATAACCGTCCGTGCATTCGAGGTAAACTTTGAGTCCGAGTTCCTGGCAGCGGTCGAGCATTTTTCGGTAGACGGCGAGATCCCAGATCCGGGTTTTGGCGGCCCAGCTATCGGGGCCGGAGTGTCCCTCCGGAATGTGGAGCGCGACAATGTTCGCGCCGATTTTCTTTAACTCCGGGAGCGTGTGGTCCAGCGAAAGGTATTGCGTCAGGTGACCGAAGGGAATCGACCAGGGGCCGTAGAGGAGAAAAGGCTCCCCCTCCACCAGCAGCATGGAGGTTGCACGGTCGATTTTCACCTCTCCCTTTTGCAGCGGGAGTTTTTGAAACGGCAGGGAGAGCGAACCGTAAAGAAAGGTGTTTTTACCTTCCGGAACCCGGGTGATATCGGTGAATACCCGTCTATCGCGAACGGTCAGAGCAATGCGGGTCGAACCGATTTTCGCTTCGGCGCCGGAAGGGGGAAGCGGCCGGCCGCGCCAGATGATTTCCGCCTCTTTTTCATTGGTATAGAAGTTGCGGCGGAAATACTGTTCCCCGGCCGTGACGACTTCGAAATTCCGGATGGTTTTCGCGCCGTCGGCGGCTGCGATTTCAACCGTGGTTTTCAGCCGGGCCGGAACTTCGGCCATGGGGAACTCCACCCGGTTTGCTCCGGCAGAAAGGGCGACCTCACGGCTCCCCGCAAGGCAGGAAATCCGGGCGCGCTCGGATTTGTCGGAAATTACATTTAAGACGATCTTTCCGTCTCCCGCCTCCAGCTTGCGGATGGAAAATCGGTTCAGCTTTTCGACGGCCGGCGCCGGAATTGCAACCCGGGGGAAGCCGGAGTAATCATGAAAATTCGTCAATTCCGGCGCCAGCGAGGAGTATTGATCGTTGGTATGGTCTTCGCGGGCAAGATTGAAACGCCAGTCGGCGGTGACGGGTGAATGCGGCAACGCGGCGAGATCAACGGCAAGGGCCACTTGCCAGCCGAATTCCGTCCGGACGGCATGGGTTCTGATTTTGCCGTCGAACGGCTTCGGCACTGCTCCGTGATAGAGGTCGTAAATGGCTCCCCGGGCATTGATGGCAATATGGTAATAGGAGTGAACGGCGTCGTCGGCGGTCAGCAGCTCCGGGGCGCCGGGGTCGAGGAACAGCTCCAGCGAGTCATCGGTCCAGACCTGGCTGTCGCGTTCTTTCTGGAGCGGCGGTCGGTTTTTCCCCCGGCATTCGGCGGCGAGGTACAGGGTCGAGCCGTGAATCCCGGCAAAGGCGACGGTCTCATTGGTTTTGACCGGAGTTTGCATGCGGACCGCGTAAAAAGGGGCGAGTCTGGCGGCCTCTTTCCAGACCGGATCATTCAGCAGTTGACCCAGCTCCGGTTCACGGGAAAGCATGGGGATCTGAAATTTCGGGACGTCGCGTTTCGCGGCCGTGTGTGCCTCCTCCGTTCGGCTTTGTTGCGGATCGCGAAAGGCAGTGGCCCGGACACCGCTTTCCAGCTGCATCGCGTCAAGCCGGATCATTCCGCCGGTCAGGGTGACCCACGGTTGAAACCGGCCGGTCTTCGGGGTGCGGAAGGGGAGTTCGCAGCGAGTCCACTCCGGGCCGACGGTGAAGGTCTTCTGCAACCAGTCGCCGCCGTCGAGGGGGCGGATCTTCAAGGTAAAGGTGCCGCCCCCGGGAACGTCGCTCTGGGCGTACACCGACCAGACGGCGTCGGTATCGTTCGCCATGGTTCGAATGTACGGATGCTGGCAATTCAGCTCTTTCATGCGCTCCGGCAGAATCATCCGCAGCGAGTTTTTCCCTTCGGATGCTTTGCTTTTGTCCACCGTGATGAAGGTCGTCCAATCCATCAGGTTGGAGGTTTCGCCGCGTCCCGGCCAGCTGTAATAAAACGGCCCCCAGCCGTCGGCGTAACCGGGATTGGTTTCCCGTTCGAACCCCGGGTTCCAGAGATGATTGATGCCGCCGGGGGCGGACTTGGCCTCGGGAGCGGACTCCGGAGCTGCGGCGGTTCCGGCTGGAACGGCGCGGAATTGGAATTTCAACTCTCCGCATTCACCGGCCCGTATGGGAGGCTGCCCGGCGGCGGTGCGCACCGGTTGAAAGAACCAGACGCCGGAGGGTGTTTTTTCGCCGCGCCGATCCAGCAGCTCCGCCGGACCGTCAAAAAGCAGCGTCACATCGGAGCCGGCGGCATCGAACAGCGTGAATGAAACCACATCCTTCAACTTCGGGATCGGGTCGCCGTAGCGACCTTCGCTTTTGATTCCGGTAGTGGTCGTCACTGCATAGCGGCACTCCTTGAACTGTTCCGAATGCGCCTGCGAAATCACCGGCCAGATTTCCCATTGGCGGGTGTTGCCGAAGGGATTGTCGGCGTTCCAGGTGACGGCATATTTGAAGGTCGCCGTATTCTCCCGGAGGGCGATATCCTCGACATATTCGACATTGAGCACTTTCCCGGTGACGCGGACGCCGTCGCCGTAGCGGTAAACGGTACGCGCAGCATCATCGCCCCGGGTCTGGTCATAGCTCCAATGTACGCCGAGGAATACATTGAGCCACGACCGGACGTCCAGGCGTAAGACGGTGTTTCCCGCCGGCTGGATTGCCGCGCTCACTTTCCCCGCCGTCAGGATGACCGGGCGGGTCTCCGGTTTCAATTCCGCAGCGGCGAGCACGCCGCCCGCCAACAACATCAGCAGCAGCTGAAATTTCATTTTCACCTCTTAATTCGCTTCGGATAATTGTATTTTGTAGACATTGATATCGGAATAATAGCGGGCATTCTCCACGTGGCCGTCGACGAAAACGGCATTGACCGAGTTGTTATGCCGCCAATCCTGATGATTCGTATTCGTCATGTTGCTGGTGGCGTAATAGCCGATCGGGCAGATCTGCCCCGCATTGATGCGGCCGTCGAGCAGCAGCCACCGGCTGGAGGGCTTGGTTATTTTGGAAATCTGCATGATTTTGCTGTAGTGAAGGTTGTTGACGCCTCCGAAACTGGCGCCGATTACAATTCTGGTTCCGTCTTTGTATTGATCGTCGCGGTCAACCCGGGCGGGACAGTCGAAAATCGTATCCCGGTGTTTCAGGCCAGTCCAATATAGATTGGTCGCGGATACATTTTCGACATAGGTCGGTGCCGCGACGTATTGACTTTTGACCAGGAAAACCCACAAATAGCCGACCTGGAACCAACCGGGAGGAGTGCCGGTAACGGAATTGCTGCTGACCAACCGCCCGTTATTCTGCTCTTCGGCGTAGGCGACATAGGATTGCCCCAGCTGGCGCAGATTACTCTGGCACTTCGAACCGCGCGCCCTCTCCCGCGCTTTGTTAAGGGCCGGCAGCAGCATGGCGGCAAGGATGGCGATAATTGCTATAACGACCAGTAGCTCGATCAGTGTGAATGATTTTTTCGAATGCTCCATTTGATTATCTCCTTATGCTGAGGTTGCGGATGGATCCCCGTTCGATGAAGCGGCAGGTGGGCAGGACGCGGTTGGCAAGTTCGATCGATTCCGGCAGCGACAGGTTTTTCTCCAGCATTTCGATCAGCACCTCCGCTCCCCGGCGACCGAGCTGGTGGTGATCCTGCGAATAGGTGGTGAGAGCGGGGTTGGCGCACTCGGCCATCTCGGTTTCGGTGGAGCAGAGAAAGCTGACGTCGCGGGGGCAGAGGCAGCCGTGGCGGGAGAGATGCCGCGATAGAACGCAGCAGAATTGATCGCCGCCGTAGATCAGCGTGGGGCGTTCTTCCGGGGGGAGGGCGAGGTAGCGTTCTCCCCAGCGGGTTGCATAGGGAATTTCCGTATCGGGCGTGTCGTTTTCGAGGAGGCGGATCTTGAATTGCGGACGCTCTTTCGTCAGTGCGCCCAAATCCTGCCGGAGGTTGCAGGAGTCGTCGGCGATCCAGATCTGGAAGTGGCCGTGCGCCGCCGCGTAATCGAGCAGAACGCCGAGGGTCTTGCGGCTGTCGCGGTTGATGATCGGCGCCTGGTTGCGAATGTCCCGGCCGCACAGGACCACCAGGGGAATGCGGACTTCGGTGATCCGTTCGAGGGCTTCGTCGCTCATGGCTCCGGCGAGGATGCAGCCGTCGATGCTGCGGGTGCGGAGGTTGTCCGGCAGGACGAACTCCTGGATGTTCATGAAGTCGCAGATATCCGCCTGGCACTGGTAACGGTGGGCCTGACAGCCCCGGACGACGCCGTTGAACATCTGCGAATAGGTCGGGTTGGCGAAGAGCGCCTCGGTCATGCCGGAGAGGAGGAAAGCGATCTGCCGCGTGCTCCGGGTGGCGAGCGAGCGGGCGGCGTTGAGGGGCGTATAATTGTACTGGCGGATGATCTCCCGCACGCGCTCCACCTTCTCAACGCTGGCCGGAATGGTTCCGGCATGGTTGATGATCTTCGAGACGACGGCCTTGTCGACCCCCGCCAGATCGGCGATATTCTGCATGGTCAGGCGTTTTTCCATTCGATCCCCTTGATTGCTTTCTACGATTAATTATATATCAACCGGTTGATAAAAGCAAGACCCAAGATGAAAAAAAGTGAAAAAAAGAAACCCGCGTCCATTTCAGTGACAGCTGGTCTTAATTTCAGGACTTTCAATCGTATTTGAAATGGTTCCGATTTTTGGTCGAAGTTTCAATCGTAATTGAAATGGCACTGATTTTTAACCGAAGTTTCAATCGTATTTGAAATGACATGGATCTGGTCGGCCTGTCGATGGCGTAGCCAGCTCGGTAGTGTTCGATTTTTTCCATAACATTGTTACCGCCTGCGAGGGTCGGCCGACTTAAGTCGGCCAGGGTGCAGGACCCCCGTCCTGCCGAGGGTCCAGGGGGCGCGAAGCCCCCTGGCGCCAAACGGTTTCAGTCGCTTGCCCTCTCCCCGCAGAAAAGCGGGGAGAGTGGTCGACTGAGGCCGTTTGGAGGTTCCCCCGATACCAGGGGTCAAGGGTGGTAACCCTTGCGGGTGCAGGGCGGAGCCCGCCGGAGGGTCTGGGGCGGGCCGCCCCAGCGAGAACCGTTGTTAAGCCACATAAGCAATTATCTCTCGTATTTGAGTTCGTCGAAGAGCTCCCGGCCGCGGAAGGTGCGGACGGGGTTGCCGCGCTCGAGTGCGTGATGAGCCTTCCAGGCTTCGCCGCGCAGGTTGGAGGCGGTGATGGTGTTTGCTTCGGCGAGCTTCAGGGCGAGGCGGGCGAGGGCGAGGGAGCGGTTGCGCGCCTGCGAGCGCTCCTCGCTCGCTTCGGCCCGGATTCCGGTCGGTCGGTGCACGGCCTGGATGCGGGTGTTGGTGGTGTTCACGTGCTGGCCGCCCGGACCGCTCGAACGGCTTGCCGTGATCTCCACTTCGCCCGGCTGGAACGACAGCTCGGGGTCCCGCTCGAAGCGGCGGATGCCCGCGAACCAGTTCTTCCTGCGGCACTCCGGCCGGAAGGGGCTCGGCGAAATCCAGAGGTGGCTGCCGAGCCACGGGGCGGTCAGAGCCGCGAGGTTCTCCCCTTCCAGCTCGAAGAGGATCGAGCGGAGCGAATCGCCTTCGCGGTCGCCGTGAAGGGCGACGACCTGGAGCGCGGCTCCGGCGGCGGTCAGCTCCTTTTCGACTCTCCGGGCCAACCGGGCCGCGAAGAAGCGGCACTCCTCCGGACCCTCCCCGGCGGTGATTTCGAGGAAGACGCGCTTCATCGGCCGCCTCCCGCCGGGAGGCTCTTGTAGGTGAGCACCGGCCGCAGCACCGCGATTACCCGGAGGATTCCGGCGGTTTCGAGGTCCGCGACCACGCTTTCGGCGTTCTTGTAGGCTTCGGGCGCCTCCTCGTAGAGCAGGTTGCGGTCGAGCGCGACCACCCGGCCGCCGAAGCGGGTCCGGCGCAGGTCTTCGGGTGAGAAGCGCGCCTCCAGCCGCTGCCGGGCGCCGGTGCGGTCCCACTTGCGCCCGGCGCCGTGGGCGGCGCTCCAGAGGTTTTTCGCTTGATCGCCGGTGGGTTCGACGAGGTAGCTGAAAGCGCCGCGCGAACCGGCGAGGACGAAGGGCGCGCCGGTTTCGGTCTCCGCCGCGCCTTTGCGGTGGAGCCAGCAGCCGGGGCGTCCGGGGGAGGGGCGGAGCGCGTTATGGCAGTTCTCCGCCACCAGCTCGCCGGTCGTTCCCGCCGCCGCCAGGAAGCCCGCAGCGGCGAGCCGCCGGTTGAGCTTCGCCCATGCGAGCAGGCGGTCGTGGCGGGTGAGATACTCGGCTCCGGCGGGGGAGGCGGGGTCGAGCCCCCCTTTCGGGGTGGTTTCGAGCAGCGCCTGGCCGTGGCTCCGGCTGCCGGTGTGGAGGAGGAGCCAGAGGCATTTGCCCTCGACCCCGAGTTCGGCGGCGCGCTCCGGCAGCCGGAGCTCCTCCAGCGCCTGGAGTTCGGCGAAATGGTTGCCCGCGCCGAGGCTGCCGAGATCGCGGCGAAGCTCTTCCGGCCAGTCCGCCGGGAAGTCGAATTCCGGGACGGCAAGCGGAACCGCTTGGAGCTTTCGCTCGAAGCGGGCCAGCTTGCTCCAGTTGACCGGGAGCTTGGTCCGGTAGAGCGCCATGCCGCAGCCGGCGTCGCCGCCGACCAGCTCGGGGTAGAGGACGCCCCGGGTTTCGAGCGCCATGCCGATGGGGTAAGCCGGACCGGGATGCAGGTCCGGCATTCCGGCGGCGGCCGTCACTCCGGGGAGGGAGGCGGCGCGTTTCAATTGATCGATGGCCCGCCCCTCCATCCAGGTCGAGGCGGAATGATGAAAACAGATCTCAATGGGTGTATCCAAGGTGGATTCTCCGAAAAACAGCAAATAAAAAACCAGGGCCCGCTGTTGCCGGACGCGGCATTTCTCAGTCTATGTTTTCGGGAAAATGCGGAGCGTACCGGGTTCAGCCGATGATCGGGCCCGAGACAAGTTTTGAAGTTGTACGCATCATAGTTCACCTCCGCAATAAGGTAAGTTTTTTTTACAATACACCCGTTTCAGCAAAATGTCAAGCCGAGGGAATTGCAAAAAATCAGTTCTCTGATCGCGAGCCGGCAATGCCATCGGCCGTCGGACGAGTCCGACCGGTCCGACAGAGCCGGCCGGCACAGTAGGTTCAACCTTTATCGAGTCGCCAAAACGCAATTGCCTCAAGCACTTAAACGCATTCCGGGACTGAAATCAGCTCCGTCTCCATGCCGTCGAAGGCGAGGCGGACGGGGTAGGGGAGCCCGGCGGCTTTGCACGCTTCGAGCGCCCGCCCGGCTCCTTCGCCGGTTTGCCAGGGGTTGTGCAAGTGGTAGAAGATCAGCTTGCCCGCCGACAGCTTTTTCAGGATGGGCAGTGCTTTTTCGAGCGGGAAGTGGGTCAGCTCCGAACAGACGAGGTCGCAGCCGTCGGCGGCTTCGAGGTTGAAATCGCTGTAATCGTTTGACAGGTCGCCGGTAAAGAAGACCCGGAGCCCCTCCGCTTCGATCAAAAAGGAGTTGCTGCGCGAGGTCGTCAGGTGGCGGGTCGGGAAGGCGGTGGCCTTGAGGTTGCCGTCGTCGTAAAAGGTTCCGGCCGCGTAGGCGTGAATGACGGAGGCTCCGGCAAAACGTCCGGAGTGGTTGACCTCGTACCAGCTCTGAAAAGCGGGGACGGCGCGTTCGTCGGGCAGGTAGGCCTGAAGGCGGATTCCCGGCTGGTGGTGTCGGTACTTGTCGGCCTGCGATACCAGGTTCGGGAGTCCGCCCACGTGGTCGATGTGCATGTGGGTTAGGAAGATGGCGGTGATTTGCGAGGGGATGATTCCCCGCCGGATCAAACTGGCGCTCACCGGTTCCCCCGCGTCGATAAGGTAGTACTTGCCGCCGGTTTCCAGCAGCGTGGAGGATTGGTAGCGGGTGAGGGTGGCGTCGCCGTGACTGGTTCCGAGAAAGGTGATTTTCATGGGGCCTACTTTATGATTTCAAGGGTGAGGTCTTTGACGAAGAGGGTTCCTTCGGCGTCTTTCATCCCGAGCTGAAGTTCCAGTTTCTTGATGCCGAGGGGGACGTCGACTTTGAAGCTGACGGGGGTCCAGTCGAAGGAGCCGTCGCGGGTCGGCGCGCCTGCCCGGATGTCCTTGCCCATCAGGATGGCGAAGCGGGTTCCCTTCCAGTGCGCTTTCTCCTTTTTGCGCACGTTTTCCGCGCGGAGCAGGGCATGGAAGCGGAGCGTCTCCCCTTCCGGAATCGGCAGGGAGCGGGTGACTAAACCATCGTCGATGCGGAGGGCGCCGCCCTCCACCGCGATCCGCGCCCCTTTTTCGACTTTATACTGCTGGGCGGTTTTGGTGAAATCCTCGTGGTGAAGGAGTTCGATATCCTCGGCCGCAAAAGCGATGAAGGGGAGGAGAAGGGCGAAGAGTAGTTTTCTCATTGGAATTCCACCGTGATTTCATTGTTGCCGGGAACCGTGGGGAGGGTGAGCCCCGGCGGAACCGTTTTGCCGTTATGGATGACGCTGCGAACCGCGAGGCCCGCATCGAGAACGAGGCGGCTTCCCTCCCGGGCGATGAAGGAGAGGCGCAGCTTCTTCGCCATTGGATCGTACTCCGCGGTGCGAAGGTCGAGAAGACGGAACTCCTTGATGGATATGCGATCATGGGTTCTCCAGAGATAGAGCCCGCCCTGATAGGCCATGCGGATGCCGGGCCAGTCGTTCATCAGCGCCTTCGACTCCTTTTTCAGCACGGCGTCGAGCTTCTCCCGGAACGGGATGGTGCCGTCCGCGTAGAGGAAGAGGGGCGGCAGATAGTCGCGCTTCAGGAGGTCATCCTTGAACAGCACCGGGAGGGCTTTGGTCTCGAGGTAGGCGCTGACTTCCGGCAGCGCGTAGCGTTCGTACAGCCGGTGGAGCGAGCCGGGGAAGCCCTGCGAAAAGTCGAAGAGATCGTTGGCCGCGAGAAAGTTGTGGTTTCTGCTCGGCAGCCGCATGAGGGGGAAAGTGGTCTCCGCAAAACCGGTGCAGACGGCCGCGTCGCCGAGGGGAATATGGGGCAGCGCCCGCTCCAGATACGAGATGAACCGGAGGCGCATCAGGGTCGGGATGCCGCGTTTCGCCGCCCGGTAGAAGGCTTCGTCCTCCATGGCGCGGTCGCCGACGTTGCGGGCGAGCTGAGCGAGGTAGAGGAACCCCGCGTATTCGCCGTTCAGCATGTCGATGTAGGCGCCGCCGCCGAATTCGCGGCAGGCCGAGGCGTGCCAGGCGTAGTCGTCGAGCACCAGGGCGTTGCGCATGCCGTACTTGATGAAGTTCCAGTTGTTTCGCTGGGGATTCACTTCACCCAGCATGTCGGCGCACTGCCGCCCGAGCCAGGCCAGCATGGTGCAGCCTTCGTTGTTGTCGCCGATGATGACCGGCGAACCGATGCCCGGCGCGTAGCGGGTGGAGTTGGGGTGGCTGTGGTTGAAGACGATGGGGTAACGGAGCCCGGTAAAGGGTTCTTCGCGGTTGCGGTAGATGTACTTATACTGGTATTGCTCGAGCGGCAGGAGGTAGCGGTTGCGGATCCGCTCGGCGAGTTTCAGGCGGTTTTCGGGCGTCAGCATGAAGGAGCCCTGAAGCGCCACCGAGAGGCCGAAGTTCCAGGTGAAGAGGGGGATGCCGATCACTTCGGGGTAGCGCTTTTCGCCCTCCGGGTAGGCCGGGGTAAACTCCTCGCAGCGGACCCGGCCGCCCCGGCTCCAGCGGACGCCGCCTTCGAAGAGGGTGTTCAATTCGCGGCGGAGCTCCGGTTCGGCGGCGACGCCGACCGGGAGAAGGTCGTCTTCGAGGGGCAGGGGGAGGGTATAGCGGACGCGCTCCGCGCCCCGCGCGCCGTACAGCGGGCCGTAGTCGGTGTTGAGCTGAAGCGCTTCCGCAGGAGAGGCGTTGACGACGTATTGTTTCTCCTCCAGCGCGAAGCCGACCAGAGGGGGCAGGGAGGCCACTGGCTTTGCCGGGGTGTTCCAGGCGTCGCGAGTGACTTCATAGCGGAAGCGGTTGACGATTTCGATCTCGCTTTTTTCGCGGTCAATCCGGTAGACTTCGTCGCAGCCGACGGGGAAGTGGAGCGCAAAGTCGAGACTGCGGCGGATCTGCGCCAGAGCCTCTTCCGGGAGGCCCTCGACCCACTTCGAGGCGTTGACGGGGGTGCTGCCCCAGGGCCAGCCCGAAAGGACGGTCCCGAGGGGGTCTTTGGCGGCGATGCGGATGCCGGAGACGAAGCGGCCATTCAGTTCCGCGTCAAGGCTTTGAACCGGCTTCTCGAAGACCAGGAGGAGCGGCCGGGCGCGTTCCCAGTTCTTGCGGAAGAGGAGGAGCCAGGGGGCGTTCCACGCGCCGTCGCGATCGCTCCGGTAGAAATCGGTTTTCTCTTCGAGGCGCACCACCCGGATGCCCTTCGCCGTGGAGTAGGCGGCGTACTGCGCCGTTTTTTCCTCCAGCACCAGGGCCATCGTATTGGTGGTGAAACGGTTCAGGATGAAGGGCGAGAGCAGCGACAGGATCATCTCCTGCCGCCCGCCCGGCGTTTCGATCTCGTAGCGCTTGTGAACCCAGTCGGTTTCCGTCACCCGGAGCGAGCCGCCGCCGGGAGCCGGGGAGTAGATGCGCGGGGCGCTGTTGAAGCCGGAGTCGCCGCGCAGATTGGTGACGCGGACGGTGATCTCGTTCGGCTTGCCGCTGCGGATGGCGTCGGGGGGGATGGGGTAGGCGCGGCGCGCCTCCCAGTAGCGCGGCGTCTCCTCGCCGGTCTCGCCGATGGGAACGCCGTTGAAGAGCGTCTCGTCGGTGTCGTCGATGCCGCCCGCGACTTCGAAGAAGAGGGGGAGCTTCTCCCATTCGGTCGGAATGGTGATTTCAGCGGTGTATTCGACGGTGCCGATGCCGTTCCAGCGTTCGACGGGGTCGCTGTTGTCGGGGGTGGATTTGCGGAAGGTTATCTTGCCGGAGAGGACTTTGTGCTTCCAGCCGTGCAAGGCGGCGCTGCGCTCCCCGCGGTTGTCGAAGCGGTAGAACTGCGGACCGTTCTCCACCGTGAGATCGCGCCCGATGGAGCCCGCGAGCAGCCCTTCGCCGATCAGCCAGCCGAAGCGGCCGAAGTTATCGACCGACATGCCGGTGCGGAATCCTGACGGATTTGCGCCTTCCGGCAGAACCTGTTTTAAGAGAAGCGCTTCTTGGTTCCGGGAGGCTTTCAGCTCCTCTTGTTCCCGGCGCTCCAATGCCTCCAGCGCTTGCGGATTTTTACAGGCGGCGGCAAGGAGCAGGGTCTTGTCGTAGAAGACGTTGCCGGCAGGCAGGAGGGGAGCGCCGACGCCGGTGGCGAAGTGGAGGGTGTTGCCCTCTTCCGCCAGCAGGGGCTCGCCGGAGGTGAAGGCAAGAAGGGCGCGCCCGGTTTGCAGCCGGGTCTTGTGGTAGCGTCCGTAATCGGTAGCGAAGAGCTTACGGTTTAGAAGCATAGGATGACTCGGTTCCGTCATCTTTGCTTGCTCGCGCGGAGCGAAACCCGCCAGCGTCCGCTCGGTGAAGGCAAGGGGGAGGCGGGCCGCCAGTTCCGGGTCGGGGGAGGGGCCGTAGACGATCAGGCGCTTCCCTTTGGCGAGCAACCCCGGGATCCACTCCTTTTCGCTTTGGCGCGCCCGCGAGTAGACGATGACGTCGGCTTCCTCGGGGGAGGGGGCGGCTTCAATGATGCCGTCGGCGTGATCGAGCAGCAGCGCGGCGAAACCGCCGGAGGGATTGGCGTCGGGAATGTAGTTGCGCGACGGCCAGGCGCGGATGGTGGTGTCGCGGTCAGTGTTGTCGAAATCGAACCAGACCCGGATCGGCTCCAGCCCCGGAATCCGGCGTTTCGGAGGAGCCTGGAAAGCGCTGGAAACCAGAAAGTCCGCCTGCGAGGCGGTGAGCTCATCCGTCGAACCGAGGCGGAGGTCGTCGATCCGCAGCTCCGCCGGGGATTTGCTTTCGAGGGTAAAGCGGAGCGTGGTCGCGGCGTAGCTGGCATCCGAGAGCTGAAAGGTCTCGCCGAAGGGGAGATCTAGACGCAATGAGGCGTTGGTGGTGAATGGCTTCGAGTGGATTTCCCGGTCGCGAAGTAAAAGGGTGAGGGTCAGCTTCGCCGCCGTGTTCTTCCGGTCGCCGGAGAGGCGGAATTGAATACGGTCCTGCGTGTTGCGCAACTCCTTCAGAGGGATGGATAAAGAGACGGTCCCCGGCTGTTCGAGCCGGAGTTTCCCGCCGTCGGGCAGGGGAGGTACCTCCAGCGCCATTGCCGCGAGCGTGAAAAGAGAGAAAACAAGAAGCCATCGTTTCATGGGGGAGAACTCCTTACTTGTTCAGCCACGGGCTATTGGTGTTGCTTTTATCGGCCAGTGGACCGTTTGCCGCGTATAATGCGGTCACGCCGGCGTAGCCGCGGGCGTTGCCGGTGACTCCGGCGACGTGCCCATCGAAGTAGAGGACGTTGCAGATGCGTTCGCCGCTGTGCCACGGATAGGCGGAGAATTTATCCCCCGCCACGGCGGCTCGGACGTAGTAGTAGCAGAAGTCCTCCACATCGCCGCGTGAGTCGGCGAAGGCGATGAAGCGTGCGGGTTTTTTGACGCCGGTGTTTTTCAGCCGGACATTTTTGCCCGGAGTGTCGTTGAAGTCGTAGAAGGATTCCCAGTTGATCCCATACCCGCAGTATTGGGTCGTGGAACCGGAAGCTGTGAAGGCGCGCCAGGCGTTTTTGATATTGATGTTGATGGTCGATGAATTGGAGCTCATGAGGTTCTGCAGCGAGGTCGGGCAGCTCAGGACTTTGCAAGTCAGGTACTTGCCCTCTATCAGCGTTTGCGGCCAGTAATCGCCCGAATAGCCGCGGCGCGGTATGACCACGCCCTTGTTGTCGTCGGCGTATTGCGCCTGGGCGAGGCCGAGCTGCTTCATGTTGCCGGTGCAAGTGGCTTGCGCGCCTCTCGCCCGCGCCTGCTGAAGCGCCGGGAGAAGAATTGCCGCCAGAATCGCAATAATGGCGATTACGACCAGAAGTTCGATCAGTGTGAATACGCGTTCTTTCATTTTTTCCTCTCAGGTTCGTTCGAAGATGAAGCTGCCGCCGGTGATGAGGGCGGTCGCGATGGTGACGTTTTGGGGGGAGGTGTTTCCGGCGATGCGGTCGAGGAGCATCTGCATCTTCACCTCTGCCGCTTCGGCGATGCGTTGGTCGATGGTGGTAAGGGGGGGATTGTAGTAACCGCCGGCCCGGGTGCCGCCGATGGAGGCGATGCCGATGTCGCGGGGAACGCTCTTCCCCAGCTGTCCGAAGCGGCTGATGAAGCGCATGGCATAGTGATCGGAACAGGCGAGAACATGACGCAAGCCCCTGGAAATCACCTCCTGGGCGGCTGTCTGTATCGATTCCTCACTCCGGCTTTGAAAGTGGATCGATTCCGGCGTGATGGAATATTCGCGGCAGCAATCGAGGTAGGCTTCCTCTTTACCGCCGGCCTCCCGGTTGTTGAGGAAGGTGATGCGGTCGATCCCCGCCCCCCGCATCCGGCGGAAGAGTTCGCGCATGCCGGGACGGTAGTCGGTGCGAATCTCACTGACGCCGGGGAAGGGAACCACCGCCATATCTTCATACCGGTGCAGCACCTCCGGTTGGCCGAGGATGCCGGAGAAGCTGAGAATGCCGTCGACGCGGCTGGCGCGGAGGGATTCCAGGGCCTGCAACTCCGACTCGGCGTCCCACTCGACCGGGATTACCAGAAGTTGGTATTGGTTCCGGGCGGCGATGCGTTCGGCGTGCATCAGGAGTTCGGCGAAAAAGGGCGACTCCAGGCCGCCGGTGACCACTCCGATCATCCGGGTCTTGCCGCTGCGGAGGGCCTGCGCCAGCGCGTTCGGCCGGTAGCCCATCTCTTCGGCGGTCTTGCGGATCAGCTCCGTCTTCTCC
>JAVBRV010000124.1:0-6671 GCA_031547585.1 Victivallaceae bacterium | reverse complement strand
GCCTCGAAGCGGATGCTGATCGCCTTCGTCGGCAACTCGGTCAACACCGGTTTGAAGCTGGAAGATAAGCTGATCCGCGATCAGGGCAAAGCGCCGGTCCTCACCGAAGCGCTGCGCGCCGACGTGACGCTTTCGAAGGCCGCCAAGGTTTTCGCACTCCATCCGTCAACCGGTGAACGCACCGCCGCCATCCCGGCGACGGACGGGCTTTTCACCCTCGATACCGCTCAACACCAAACCATCTATTACGAGGTTATCCGCGAATGAACCTGACCCATCTCGACTGGCAACTCTCCGGCTGGCTCCCCTGGCAATGGGCGCTGGAGCGCTCGGTGGAACTCGGCGAACTCCAGGGGGCGGAGGTCGCCCCCTTCGCCATCTCCCTCCCCTCTTCGGTGCAAAAAGGACTGCGCGAGCAAGAGCTGATCCCCGACTGGAACATCGGTCTCAACCACCGCCTCTGCGACTGGGTGGAGAACCGGCACTGGGTCTTCGACACCCATTTCACCGCGCCCGGCTCCGGCGATTTCGAACTCTTCGCCGAAGGGCTGGACAGCGCAGGCTGGATCACCCTCGACGGCAAGGTCGTCGGCGAATTCCGGGGGGCTTTCCGCGAACACCGGGTTCTCTTTCCCCCACTGGAAGCCGGGCGGCGCTACCGCCTCTCCATCGTCTTCGACTGCCCGCCGCGCTGGCTCGGCCAATTCGGCTACACCTCGAAAATGCCGGTCGAAAAACCCCGTTTCAACTACTCCTGGGATTGGACCGCCCGCCTGGTCCAGCTCGGCATCACCGGCCCCCTCCATCTCCGCCCGGCGGGGGAGAAGCGGCTGAAACTCCATGCCTTCGACACGGGGGGCGACTCTCTCGAACTTGTCGCCACCGGCGTCGAAACCGATATCACCGCCACCCTCACGGATGGCGAAACCGTGCTTTTCCGCGAAACCGTCCGCCCCGGCGAACGCCTGCGCCGCCAAAATCTTCCGGTCACCCCCTGGCAGCCGAACGGCCGGGGCGAAACGAAGCTCTACCGGCTTGAACTCACGGCGGCGGGGTGCGACTCCCTCGTCCTCCATCCCGGCTTCCGCTCCATCCGGCGGCGGCCCTGCGCCGGAGCGCCCGAGGGGGCGGAACCGTGGCTCTTCGAAATCAATGGCGAACCTCTGTTCATCCAGGGAATCAACTGGACACCGATCCGCCCCTGTACCGCCGACGTCGCCCCCGAAGAGTACCGCCGCCGGATCGATCTGTACCGGCAAATGGGGGTCAATCTCTTCCGCATCTGGGGCGGCGCGCGGCGTGAAAGCGAACTCTTCTACCGGCTCTGCGACGAGGCGGGGATCCTGGTCTGGCAGGAGTTCCCCCTTTGCTCCTCGGGCCTCGACAACCTGCCGCCGGAGGACCCGGAATCCCTCGCCGAGCTCGCCCGCATCGCCGACAGCTACCTCGACGCCCTCCTGCCCCATCCCTCGCTCGCCCTCTGGTGCGGCGGCAACGAGCTCTACTACCGTGAGGTTGAACACAGCACCCCCTGCTCCGGGAGCGAACCGGCGCTGAAGCTCTTCGCCGACCTCCTCGCCGAACGCGACCCCGGGCGCGGTTACCTCCCCGCTTCCCCCTCGGGGCCGAGCACCTGGGGCGTACCGCGAAATTTCGGCAAGGGGATTCACCATGACGTCCACGGTCCCTGGCGGGCCACCGGGGCCGACCTCGATCGCGAATGGCGAAGCTACTGGGAGGCGGACGACGCCCTCTTCCGCTCCGAGATCGGCTGCCCCGGGGCCTCCTCCCCGGAGGTGCTGGCGAAATACGCCGGGGAGCTCAACCCCATGCCGGTTTCGAAGCGCAATCCCTTCTGGTCGAGGCCGATGGATTGGTGGATCGAAGAGCACTTCTTCCGCGAAGAGCACGGCCGCCCCCCGGAAACGCCGGAGGAGTACGCTCTCTGGAGCCGCGAACGGCAGAGGAAAGCCCTCTCCATCGCCGCGGGGTGCATCAAGCGGCGCTTCCCCGCCGCGGGCGGCCTGATCTTCTGGATGGGCCACGACAGCTACCCCTGCTCCGCCAACTCCAGCCTGATCGACTTCGAAGGCAACCTCAAACCGGCCGCCTTCGCGCTGGCGGAGGTTTTCGGCGGAAATCTCCCCTCCGGCGATTGAAATTACCCCTACCCGATGGTATCTTACGGAAACACCGGGAGGTCTTTATGTGCCGGGCCATGGCAGACACCGCCGGGGGATTCCCCCGGCCCTTTCTTACCCGGCATCGCTGGATGGTGATGCCGGTCACCTTTTGTCTCTTCGCCATCTTCGCCTTCCTCAGCGTCGACGTCCACCACGACACCCTGATGCTGAAATCGGCCATCGACGTGGCTTCCGGGAAGGCGCTCTTCCGCGACAGCTTCAACCAATACGGCTTCCTGACCTCCCTGCTGCAAGGGCTGACGGTATCGGTCTTCGGCGGGGAGCTGCTGGTCATCAAGCTTCTGACCGTTCTCTTCTACGCTTTCTCGGCCTACGAGCTCGACCGCCTCTGGGAACGCTTTCTCAGCCCTCCCTTCCGCTGGGTCCTCCTCGCGCTGTTCTGGCTGCTGCCCCCCTTCTACCTGGTGGTCATGCACCCCTGGTCGTCGGTGTACGCCCTCTACTTCATGCTGCTGGCCGGGAACCGGCTGCTCGACGCGCTTGAATCCGGGCAGTCAAGACCGCTCTTCGAAAGCGGCCTCGCCGCCGGGTTGGCCTTCGGCTGCCGCCAGCCCTGCGGACTGGTCCTTCCCCTCGCCGCCATCCTGGCGCTGGCGCTGGAAGCGTGGGTCCGGCGGAACGGCTGGCGAAACCTGGGCCGCCGTTTCGGCTTCTGGTGCGCCGGATTCGGCTCCGTTCTGGCGCTCTTTGCCCTCTACCTCACCATCTACGGCGCCTGGCAGGACTATATTCAGCAATGCTTCGGTTTCGTTCTCCGCTTCGCCTGGGAGCGGGGCGGTTCCGGCGCCTCCGCCTCCCTGCGGGAAGCGTTCCTGCCGGGGAACGGCTTCCTCGTCTTCCCTCTGGCGACGCTGGGCCTCTTCCTTTTCTCCCTCCGGAAGCTGTACCGGCGGGAAGAGACCACACGCTATCTCCCCCTGGCGGCGGTGCTGCTCATCGGGCTCGCCTCCTACCACCAGTTCTACCCGGTTCCCTGCGTGCGGCATCTCTACTGGGCCTCGGTGCCGATGCTCGGGGCGCTCGCCCTGATCCTGCAATTCGCCTGGCGGAGCCGGTTGCCGAAACCGGCCCGGCTGGCGCTCCTTCTCTTCCTCGCGGCCTGGCCGCTCTGGGAGGCGGGCTGCCGGATGCAAACCGCCGCCGAACGGCTCTACTATCTCCGCGCCCGGAAATGCTCCCCCTTCCCGGGGCTCCGGGGAGTGATGCTTCATCCCCAGGAATACGCTTATTACGCCCGGGTATCGGAAGCCTTCCGGAAAGTTCCGCCGGAATTTCAGGAGCGCCCGTACCTCAACCTGACCCCCGACGCCGTCTTCTGGCTGTTCTTCCCGGAACACACCAAAAACCAGCCGACCGTCCACCCGCTGTTCGTCTACTGGAAGGGCGTATACCCCAATTACGAAGAAACCATGCTGAAATTCGTCCGCGAAAACCTGCCGGTGGTCGTCTCGCCGACGCCGCAGCCTTTCCCGGAATACCGGCCGGTCGCGGGATTCCCCTCGCATAATCCGGTGTATTTCCTGTCGATTCCCCCCTTCTAAACATTGCACGGTAAAGGAAACGGTGCTACATTAATAGCCGTCCAATAACCAAATGGGGGCTATATCATGCAATTCTTCTCCAAGAAAACGGGTGCTGAACTCTTCGGCACCTTCTGGCTGGTCTTCGGCGGCTGCGGCAGCGCCGTGTTGGCCGGGGGGCACATCGGCTTTGCGGGCGTCGCGCTGGCCTTCGGTCTCACCGTCCTCACCATGGCCTTCGCCATCGGCCACATCTCCGGCTGCCACCTGAACCCGGCGGTCAGCCTCGGCCTCTGCGTGGCGGGGCGTTTCGACAAGAAAGAACTGCTTCCCTACATCGTCGCCCAGGTCGCGGGCGGCATCCTCGCGGCGGGCGCGCTCTACGTCATCGCCAGCGGCAAAGCCGGCTTCAACGCGGCGGCGAGCGGCTTCGCGGCCAACGGCTACGCCGACCACTCCCCGGCAGGATACAGCATGCTCGCCTGCGCCGTTGCCGAAATTCTGCTCACCTTCTTCTTCCTCCTGGTGATCCTGGGAGCCACCGACAAGCGCGCCCCCAAGGGCTTCGCCCCGATCGCCATCGGCCTCTGCCTCACCTTGATCCACCTGGTCGGCATCCCGGTGACCAACCTCTCGGTCAACCCGGCGCGCAGCACCGGTCCGGCGCTCTTCGTCAGCGGCTGGGCGATCTGCCAGCTCTGGTTCTTCTGGGTCATGCCGCTCATCGGCGCGGCCCTGGCCGGCGTGATCTACCGCAAGAATTTCGAAGGGAAAGAATAACTTTCCCTCTTCAAAAAAATGGCGCCAATCCCGAAAGGGACGGCGCCATTTTTTTGTGGAATTACAGCTCCATGACGAGGAGGTACTCCGCCAGCGCCTTCTCGGCACTTTCGAGGGACTTCCGCAGTTCGGCCCGCTCCTGCTGGCCCATGTCAATGGACTGATTCTCGGTGGCGAGCCGGGTAATCAACTGCCGATAGAAGTCCTCATTACGGTTCAGCTGGGACATATTGCGCCGGGTCCGCTCCTGATTTTCACCCAGCTCTTTCAGCCGAGCGTCGACCTCCGCGATCTGCCGGGAGACTCTCGCCTGCTCGGCATACAACGCGGCCGCCTTCTCCCAGGCGGTCTTCTGCGCCGGGGTCAGCTTCGCCGTGGTGAAGATACCGTTCAATACTTTCCAGTCGGAGGGAAGCAGCCGCAGCGCCTCCATCTCCACATGGGTGGTGACGACCGGGAACTTCAGCGGCTTCTCCGGCTCCAACTGCAGCCGGAAGAGGTGGAAGCCGCCCTCGGTCTTCCACGGCTTCTGCGCCGGGTCAAGCTCCCAGCCCGGGAGTTCGCGCACCAATAAAAGGAGAGGACGCGCACTCTTCCCCTGGTTCTTGAACTCGTATTCCACCTCGCTGCGAAGCTGCCGGGAAATCTGCAAGATTCCCTTGCCGCCCCGAATCGACTGAATCACCGCCTCATGGCTCCGGTCGCGCACCTCCGCCTTGACGTCGAGCGCGGTTCCGTAGCGAACCGTCGCGGTCCCCCCGGCGATCATCGTCGGGAGGTCGGCGTCGCCGCCGTAAGCGCCCCCCTCGAAAACCGTAACCGGCCCCGCCAGCAGCAATTTATCGGTATCATTGGTCATCCGGACCGCGTTCCAGGGATTCGCCTTACCGTCCTCGCGGTTGAAGGTAAGGAGCTTCTCCGCCTTGACCTTGTCGGCCAGCAGCTCCAGCATCGCCGCTTCCCGCCGCGGCAGCGTGACCGGACGCGAAATCTTATACTCGAAGAGTTCGCCGAGCGCAGCGGCGACAATCTCCATCGCTCCTCCCGCCGCGGTATCATACGCCGCAGCTTCGAAAGCCGCCGCCGCTTTCATCTCCGGCATCGGCGCCCGAGCGGCTTGCGGAGCCTGCTGCAGAACCACGTTACTCGCCCTGCCCCCCCGCATCTTGGCCCGCTCCGGCTCCGGCTGCTGCCGGATCCGCCGGTACTGCGACTGGTAAAGATCGCGGAACTGGCTGATCGGGTCGCCGGAAATCAGCGACACCTCCAGATTCACCCAGTCGGCGTCGCTCTGGTTCTCCACAATCGCCCAGCCCTGAAGGAAAGCCTTCTCGGCGGAGTCGAGCACCAGCCGGTAACTGGTCTTCCAGACCGGCGTCTCCAGCACATAGCCGAATTGGACCCGACGCTCCCCTTTGCCCTGAAAATCGATGTTCACCTGCTTGCGGTTGGCGTTGCGGTCCGCCGGAGACATCGCCAGCGCCATCCGCAGCACCTTTACCAGCTCCGGGTCGGTGGGCGTAAACGCCCCCAGCGAATCGAGATCAGCCGAAACAATCGCGCCGTCGTCCCGCAAAAAGTTGACCCGCTCCACCGGGAGCTGCTGCGGCGCCTGGCGAACCTCCACGCCGACAATCACCCCCTCCAGGTTGTTCGCAAAGCGAACCCGCGCCCCCCGCAGCGAATCCAGCAACGCCTTCCGCGAAAACCCACCCGCCGGATTCACCGGGAACGCCTCCAATATCTGGTTCGGCGAATTCTGCGCCGGATACCTGATCGCCCCCACCGCTCCGCCATCCAAGTCACGGACCACCAGGCTTTTCAAAAGATCACTCATCTGGTCCGCGCCGAAAAACAACGTCACACGACCGTCGTCCTTCACCTTCCCGGCATGCTCGAAAAATCCCACCCCGGACGTGTACAACACCACCCGGCGCATCGGCACCTCCGCCGCCCCCACCGTCAGCACCACCCCAATCAATCCAATCACACACCACAACGCTTTCATCCGTCACCTCCCTTCGGTTATCACCAATATACCCCCCCTTTTCTCTTTTTTCAAAGAAAAGTCGTGGGAATGGGGGGGGGGGGGGGGGGGGGGGGGGGGGGGGGGGGGGGGGGGGGGGGGGGGGGGGGGGGGGGGGGGGGGGGGGGGGGGGGGGGGGGG
>JAVBRV010000489.1:0-12048 GCA_031547585.1 Victivallaceae bacterium | reverse complement strand
AAGTGGCCGCCGAGGCTGATTTCGAACTCGGCCGCAAGGGCTTCAGCTTTCTCAACCCCGCCGAGAAGCTTGAGCGCCGGCTCGGGCTGGTGATCCTCGACCGTCAGTTCAGCCGGGCGAAGCGCGACCCGATGACGATTCCGGCCATCCTCCTCACCCTCGACCGCGACGCGGCGGGGAAGCCGTCGGTCTTCTTCGGCTATACGGGAGACCCCAAATTGACACCGGCGAAAACCGAGCGGATGCCGGCCGCAACCTGGCAGCCGGATGGGAGTTACCGTCTCACGCTCTCCCTGGCGGACGGCGTCGCCACCGGCATCGTCAAGGATAACGCCGGGAAGGTGGTCTACCAGGCCGAATTGCGCGATCCCGCGTTCGCCAAGATCTTCCCCGCCGCCCACCCCGGCTTCGTCAACCAGCGGCTGGAGGGCGCGCTCTTGCGCTTCCGTGCCGACAACCTCGACTCCTTCAAGGCGGCTTCGCTTACCGCCCCCCTGCCCCGGGTCGAGAGCTGGCAACTCTTTATCGGTGAAGAAAAAACGGCCCGTTCCATCCAGTCCGACGGACAGGGGCTGATCGATGTCTCCAAGCTCGCCGGGGGCCACGGCAACGGCCGCTCCGCCCGCCTGGAGGGCGAGGTCGAAGTTGCCGCCGCCGGAACCTATGTCGCCATGGTTCGCGGCGACTGGTTCTGGAAGCTGGCGGTCAACGGCCAAACTGCCGCCGATTTTTCGCAGAAAGGCAACGGCTCCGGCGATCACGTGCTGGAATTCCGCCTCAACGCCGGGAAGAACCGGCTTACGGTAACGCTCGGCAGCGGCAGCGGCGGCTGGAACTTCCGCCTCGCTCCCCCCTCCTCCGAAGCGCTGAAGCTGAAAGAGGCCGCCCGCCACCTCTACGGCGCCGACCGCGTTCTCTGGAACTTCGACCGCCTGGCCGACGACCTCAACAACCTGCGGCGCTGGAAGATCGAGATGCCGGAGCTCGAAAAAGAGCTGATCGCGCAGCGCCGCGACCTCCCCGCCGGACTGACCAACCGCGAGTCGGCCAAATATGATACCGCGCTCGACCGTTTCTATCTCGGCGTCTACAACGCCTGGCGACTGGTGCGCCTTCGCGACCTCCGCTCCGAAATCGCGGGAACCGGTAAACTGCTCGGCCACAACGAAGAGACCACCCTTCGCGAACTCGACCGCCTCGACGCGGCGCTCCTCGCGGCGGTTCGCAAAGAGGACGCCGCGAGTGCCGAGAAACTCGCCACCGAAGCGCAGCGCCTGATCGACGCGGCCCAGACCCGATTTGACGGCTACCATGAGGGCGTCACCCTCGGCGGCAACTTCGGCCGTTTCGGCTGGATGACCGGCGACAAGGTGGGGGCCTACGGCTCCGGAGACGGCCTGCTGGCCAACCAGGTGCTGTCGAACGGCGCCTTGCTCCGGCAATACGTCACGGGGGCGGACGGGAAGACCCCGTGGAAACTCGCCTTCCGCTTTCACGGCAACCGCGACGAAGCCAAAGCCGCGGCGCTTGCCGCCCTGCCGACCGCCGGCGAAAACCGCGAGGTGGAGTTTGGGTACGACCCCAGCTCCTTCTACTCCGGCAACACGCCGAAAGCGGTCCGGGTGCATGAGATCAACTGGATCCACAAGCGTTTCTCCTACGGCAACGGCTTCACGGCGGATATGAACCTCGCCTCCCCCTCGCTGCTGCTCGAAAGCGGCTTCGACACCCTGGAGCTCGATGACCCGTCGACCTCCCCCCTCACCCACCTCGGCTACCGCAACGCCAACGGCGAAATCGTTTCGCTGCCGCTTGCCGACGGCCTCCTCTACGACGCGAAGCGCGACGGCAAACTCGGGAAAAACTGGGTGCTCCTCTGGAGCGACCGCAACAGTGAAACCGACCTCGCCCGCCATCGCGGCAGCGTTCCCCTTCAGGTAGTCTTCCAGTATCAGCCCGAGCGCATCGAGCGCCAGGGCGGAAAAGTCATCCTCAAGCTCGGCAAGAGCGGCGCGCTCTGGCTCAACACCCCCTTCGGGGCCCGGCTACAGCCCGCCGGCAACTGGTACGGGCAGCTGCCGCCCCGGGCGGCGGGCCTCTGCGATGTTCAGGCCCGGATGGCGCTCGCCTACCCGGAGGAGGTGCGCGAGTATTACCGGATGGAGGGGGAGAACCGGGTCGGGATCCTGAATCACACCCGCTTCCGCACTTTCCCGGACAACGACTGGAAGCTCGAACCGCTGAAATTCACTGCCCTGCCGCCGGTTCTTTCGTTGATGACCGACCGCGGTTTCGACGCCGGTTTGCCGGATGGATTGGTCGATCTCGGCTACCCCACCATCTACGGCCCCTTGCGGGCGGTTCCCGGCGACCGGATCCGGTACACGCTGCCGGTTCCGGAGGCTTCCCGGACCGCCTTCGCCCGCAGCCTCGCCGCTCCTTCCGAAGCCGCCGCCGAATTGGCGCGCGAGAACCGCAAGCTGGTCGAAGGGGGCCGCTTTCGTGACTACTGCGAAAATATCGGCCGCTCCTGGTACAGCCTCCGTTCCGGGCTGCCGCACGTGGCCAAGGGCTGGCAGTATCTCGGGGAGGAGTTTCAAGGATATCTCGGTGGTCTCTTCCGGCAGCGGCTCGGGGAGTTCTCCAGCTATCGCACCGGGCGCTACTGGCGTTCGCTCGTCGAACCCTATTCGGGGGCGAAGTACTTCTACTCCTTCACTCTCGGCGTCGGCGCGCCGGGCAACGTCGGCGTTTTCGGCGACCGGGGCTACGGCGTCGGCAACCACCTTCTGCTGCTCGATCATCTGTCGGCGGCCTCCGGCTGCTACGATGAGGTGCGGAAGCTCTGGCGCGACCCCGCCCCCCTCGCTCCCCCGGAAGCGCTCCGGGATGGTGAAACCGTCACCGTCGACAAACTGCTCGGCTACCTGAAGGGCGTCCATGACTGGGCCTGGATGGATGGCGGCAGCAACGACTCCGGCGACAACGGCCCGGTGGTCGATTGCGCCCAGTCCGCGTACGGCGGCTACGCGGCGCTGCTGCGGATGGCGGCGAACTTCGGCGACGAACCGGCCCGGAAGCCGGCCGCCTATCATCTGGCCAAATCGCAACTCTCCCTGATTGGCCGGGTCGCCTTCCGCGATTACGGGCATGCCAATGGCGTACTCGGGCCGGATCATCTCAATGTCGGCTTCCGCGAATTCATCACCCCCGACTCCTACGCCAACAGCCCGATGCTGGGGAAGTTGAATGTCGATAACCGGTCTTTGTGGCAGGTGGCGGCGCGGAACGAGTATGACGGCTCCTACGACGCGCTGCTCTGTTACGCCTACGTCGATTGGCTGGAGGTCTTCTTCCCCTACCTTCAGTATGTCTGGCCGGATTTCCGCCATTATGAGAAGGAGCGTTCGCTCTACTGGCCGAACCGCGACCGCGGCGTCAGCGCCGGGGTCAACGGGCACCTCTATTCGCGGCTGATCTGGCGGATGCTGGATGGACTGCCGCAGCAGGAGGCGATGAAGCTCTTCGATCACTCCTTCCCGAAAGGGAATTACTTCCGGCAGCTGGCGGCCCGTGAACTTTTCCCGATGCTGCTGACGGGCGGCTGCCCGCTGACGCTGGCGGAATGGCACCCGCTGGCGCTGCCCCGTTTCACCTACGATCCGGCGGCGAAGCGGGCGGAGTTGCTCTTCCGGGATGTGCTCGCGGGCTACCGCTTCCGGGCCTTCGCGGCCGACGTCCCCGCCCGGATGCTGATCGACGGTCAACCGGCGGATTTCGAATGCCATGATTTCCGCCTGACGGCGGCGGTTCCGGCGGGTGAGCTTCGAAGGGTGGAATTCTTCTGGAGCGAAGCGGCATCCGACCGCTTCCGGCTGCTGCCGCCGCCCCCGGCTCCGGCCGGAATTCCGGAAGCCCCCGGAATCGATCCGGCGGAGTTTACGCCCCTTCCGCTCCCCAAAAAACGCTGAAAGAGCGTTTCCCGCCGGTCCGGTCCGGCGGGAACAAAATCGAAGAAATCTTTGCGCCGGGTATTGACAAGTGAAGGGAAATCGGGTATACTTATATCAAACGTTTGATAAAAGATGGTGAAAGTATGCCGGTGACGTTGAAAGACATTGCGGCCGAAGTCGGGGTGGATGCCTCGGTGATTTCGGTGGTGCTGAACGGACGGGAGGGGCATATCGGCGTCTCCGGGGCCCGGCGCAAGCAGATTCTGGAGGCCGCCGCCCGGCTGGGCTACACCCCCAACGCCGCCGCCCGGCAGCTTCGCGGCAAGGCCGCCCGGATCATCGGCCTCATCATGCCCAACTGGACCCACGAGGTTCCCGGCGACCTGAGGCGGTATATTTCGGAAGCGCTCTACCGCGAGGGCTACCAGACCTTCCTCACCACCTTGCTGGATGATGAAATCGACCCCGGCCGCGCCGTCAAAGACCTTCTCGGACGCAATGTCGACGGCATCATCTTCGCCAATTCGCATATCGCCCCGGTTCCGGAGGAGTATCCGGTTCCGATCGTGACCGGGTACGACAACATTCCCCTCGGCGATCTCGGCTTCGACCTCGGCCGGGGGGCGTGGCTGGCCGCGAAGCATCTGCTCGAACACGGCCACCGGAAAATCATGTTCCTCAGCAACCGCGACAGACCGATGAAGCGGAACGGCTGGGAGGCGGCGCTCCGCGATTCCGGCATCGTTCCGGAACCGGGCTGGCATCTCGAACTCACTGAGAATCCGGATTTCCGGCGGCAGCTCGACCGGCTGCTGAAAGTGGAGAAGGTCACCGCCGTCCTCTGCGGCAACGATTTCTTTGCCGGGCGGCTGATCTGGTATCTCACCCGCCACGGTTACCGGGTTCCGGATGACCTCGCCGTGATCGGTTACGACGGCACCGGTTTCTCCCAATGCCTGAATCCCCCCCTCACCACCGTGGTGCTGCCGGTCCGGCGATTGGCGGAGGAGTATGTCTCCCTCATGCTCGCCCGCCTGGCCGGGGAGAAGCATCATAGAGCCGAGCCGCTCCGGGTCGAACCCTACCTCCATATCGGCGCCAGCTGCGGCTGCCGGGAAGAGCTGCCCGACATCATCTACTGGCGCGAACAGAGCGTCACCCTCGATTCGCAGGAACCCCTGGAGTGTGACATGCCCGACTCCTTTCGCGCCTTTGAACACCGCGCCGATAAAGGATATACAAAGGAGTGGTGATTTTTTTGCAAAATCCATCAAACGTTTGATATAACCGAAAGGAAGTCCGTCATGAATTGGAAGAAAATCATGCTGCCGCCGGTTTTGTGCTTTACTGCTCTTTTATTGCCGGGCGCGACCGAGTGGACGCTGGACGGCCGGGATGCTGCAAACTGCCGGGTCGAAAAAGGGGAGGGGGAGAGCGTTCGGGTGTACTACTCCGTCGGGGAGCTGAAGGGCAAGAAGACGCTGTTCCTGATGCCGAAACCGATGCCGGAGATTCCCGGCCCGGAATCCGGACTCCTTCTCCGGGTTCGCGGCGGCGGCGGTCACCGCCTCTACTTCGAATGCCGGGATCGCGAGGGCGAAACCTTCCTCTTCAGCTATGCCGGGGAGAAACGGCTCCGCACCCTCTCCTCCGGAACCGAAACGCAGGAATTGCGCCTTTTACCGCTCACCGATAAGGCCGACATCTGGGGCGGCGGAGCCGGGGCGAACCGTAAGCCGGATTTCCCGCTGAAGCTGGTTCAGCTGTGGCTGGACCCGATGCCCGAGGGACCCTCCTCCGGTTCGCTGGAGCTGGAAACGCCGCGCCTCTTCCCGATTGCGGAGGAGGCGAGGACGGTGGAGTTCGATCCCGCCCGGGCGCGGGTCGACATCCTCGCGGGCAAGGTCGTCTGGAGCCGGGCCGGGGATGGCTGGGAGCTGGCGTTTTCCGGCGGCGGCTGGCCGGGCCTCAGCCTGCGTCCCCCGGCGGACTATTGGGATCTCTCCCCCTGGAGCGCCCTGGAAGCCACGGCGGAGAATCTTGACCTGCGGGATCAGGTCGAATTCCATATGCGGATCTTCTCCGACAGCGGCGAACCGGGGAAGAGCCGTACCGCCTATGCCACCTTCGCCCTGAACCCCGGGGAGAAGAAGACGGTACGGATGCTTCTGCCGCACGCCGAACGGGGCTTCGCTCTTCCGTTCCCCGCGAAGTTCAAAGGCGCGCCCGAAGGAGTTGACCGCGCGCCCAACCTCCACATCGACCGGATCTCCCGCCTCGACCTCTATAGCCAGTATCCGCATAAGAGCACCCGTGACGGCGTCGTCCGGCTGCGGGTGACCGGGCTCCGGCCGGTCCTGCCCTACCAAAAGCCCGCGATCATTGAAAAGGGGGCCGCTGCCTTCTTCCCCTTCGTTGACGCCTACGGCCAGTACCTCCACGCCGACTGGCCCGAAAAGATCCGCTCCGACGCCGATCTCGCCGTCCGGCGCGACCGGGAGGCCGAAACCCTGAAGCATGGAACCCGCATCGCCGCCTGGAACCGCTTCGGCGGCTGGGCGGCCGGTCCGCAACTCGAAGCCACCGGCTTCTTCCGCACCGAAAAACACCGGGGCAAATGGTATCTGGTCGACCCCGAAGGACGGCTCTTCCTCTCCAACGGCGTCAACGCGGTGCAGAGCTTCGACGATTTTACCTGCCGCAATCCGGAGTGGTTTCAAACGCCGGTCGCTTCCGGGCAGAACCTCGATTTCGCACGCGGCAATCTGCTGCGGAAATACGGTCAGCCGCTCTTCCCTCTCTTTTACGAGCGGAGCCACCGGCGGCTGGAGCTCTGGGGACTCAACACCATCGGCGGCTGGTCCGACGCCGGGCTCTGCCGCCAGGCGAAGACCCCCTATACGCCGGTCCTCTTCGACCGGGGCAAGTCCCCCCGGGTGGGGAAGATCTTCGACCCCTTCGACCCCGCTTTCGCCAGAGAATTGGACGAAGAGATGAATTCGGAGAAGTTCAAGTGGAGCCTCAACGACCCCTGGTGCATCGGCTACTTCGTCACCAACGAGCTGCATTTCGGCGGACGCGCGGACTTGGCGCGGGAGACCCTGAAGACTCCCCCCGGCACCCCGGCGCGGGAGGCGATGACG
This sequence comes from Victivallaceae bacterium, assembly GCA_031547585.1. Lineage (GTDB taxonomy): Bacteria > Verrucomicrobiota > Lentisphaeria > Victivallales > Victivallaceae > Victivallis. The sequence goes on along the minus strand of JAVBRV010000489.1, from coordinate 4,952 downwards.
GAGTTCCTGCGGCAGCGCCATACCGGCGATATCGCCGCCCTCAACCGGAGCTGGGAGAGCGCGTACGCCTCGTGGGAGGAGTTCGGACGCACCGCCGTTCCCCCGGCCGCCGCCGGGGCGCCGGCCGATCTCGAGGCCTTCAGCGACCACTTCACCGCGGAGTTCTTCCGGCGCTCCCGTGAAGTGGTCAAGAAGAACGCCCCGAACCAGCTCTACCTCGGTTCGCGCTTCAACGGCAATTGCCACCCCGACCGCCCCTGGCTCTTTCAGCTGGCCGCCCGCTATTGCGACGTGGTGAGCTTCAACAACTATTCGAACAGCGTCGCGCAGTATATGCTCGCCGACCTCCCGGATGTGCCGCTTCTGGTGGGGGAGTTCGCCTTGAACGTCCGCGACCGGGGCCTGTTCAACGACGGCCTCCGGACCGCCGGCATGACCCAGCTGGACCGGGTCGACGGTTATCGCAAATACTGGCAGGGCGTACTGGCCCATCCCAATCTCGTCGGCGCACACTGGTTCACCTGGCTGGATCAGCCGCTCACCGGCCGCTTCGACGGCGAGAATTACCAGTTCGGCCTGGTCGACGTCGCCGACACACCCTACGCCGAACTGACCCGGGCCATGCGGCAAATGGGGGAAGAGATGTACGAGCGCCGTTTTAACGGCGCCCCCTTTAAACCCTTTACGGATGGAGAGGCGAAATGAAAAAATACTCTTTCACCTTGATCGAACTCCTGGTGACGATTGCCATTATCGCGATTCTCGCGGCGATTCTGCTCCCGGCATTGAATCAGGCGCGCGCCCGGGCGAAGTCCACCGGCTGCGTCAATAATCTCGGGCAGGTGATGAAGGCGCAGCTGAACTACGCTTCGGACAGCCGCGACTTCATGGTCAGCCACCTGATCTTCGGCGGCACTTGGGAACCCTGGTCGGTGGTGCTGGGCCGGTACGGCTCGAACAGCGGCAAGCTGCCGGTGGGGCAGGGGGTCTACCTTCCGAAAAGCTCTCTTTCGTGCCCGGCCAATGCACAGAACCGCAATCCGATCGACACCTGGGGGTGGAGCGACGTGTACGGCTTCCTCTACATCGCCTGGACCGGGCGCAAGGAGTATGACGCCTTCCGGGTGAAGAACGACGGCGGCATCTTCTACCCGGTGTTCCGGATTGCCCAGCCCTCGCGGACCTTCATGGCGGCGGATTCCGCCTCCAGCTCCGGGCGGGGGTTCCACGCCTTCTTCCCGGAGGAGGTGGTGGACAGCACCAGGGGGGCGGTCCATCTCCTCCATAACAACCGGGCGAATCTCGCCGCCGCGGATGGGCACGTCGAGACGCAGAATTGGGCGGGATTGCGGAAGCGCCCCATCCGCGCCTTCGTCGTCGGGTACGACGCCAATCTCCAGCTGTTTCCCTAGAAAATCTCCGTTCTCATCTTGCCATTTTGACGAAGACGGAATATATTGGCAACGTCATAAGCGAAAACGGCAAGAAAGATGAATGAAGTATTTCCGGCACGACGGTTTGAATAGACAAAAGTCCGCCTTTCACGAGGTTGGACGGGGGCGGCGAGTCGCCGCCCTTGAACGGCAATCGTCGGGATGGAGCATGGGCGCCATGTTCCATCCTGCCGCGAATCCCGCCACGGGGATTTGCACCGGTCATTCGCGTCCCTGGCGCGCCGGAGCGGCCTCGGCGTGCGTCCCTTGCGCTGCCGCGCAAGCGCTGCACGCTCTTCGGCCACTCCAACCCGCCCTGTCCGCAAAGCACCGGCGCAACTCTCCCGCGCGGAATCCGCGAAATTTGTTTTCAGTATTCAAACCGTCGTGTCCGGTCTTTTTCAGCGGGGAGGCGGCATGGTTGCGGTAAATACACCGAAGGAGATGGCCGACCGGCTTCATATCGGCGTCCGGCTGCTCTACCTCCTCTCCAACCGGACGCCGGAGTTTTACCGGATTTATCAGATCCCCAAAAGGAACGGCAAGTCCCGCACCATCGAAGCCCCGGCGCCCATTTTGAAACGGGTGCAGCGGAAGATTCTGGAGCGGCTCCTGCCGGGGGAGGTCTCCGGTATAGCCACCGCTTTCGAACCGGGACGCAATATTCGTGCCAATGCCGGAATCCATTGCGGTGCGGAAGTTATCCTCGGGCTTGACCTCAAGGACTTCTTCCCGTCGCTCCGGTACGGACTTGTCCGCCGGTTGTTCGATGATTTTCCACCGGAAGTCGCCGTTCTTCTCGCTAAACTCTGTACGCTGTACGGGCATCTTCCGCAGGGAGCGCCGACCAGTCCGCATCTGGCGAACCTGCTGCTGAAGGATTTCGATTCCGGGCTGGAAGCCTTCTGCCGCGAACGCGGAGTCGCCGTCACCCGATACGCGGACGACCTCACTTTCTCCGGCCATCTCGACGACGGGGGCATCCGCGACTTGATCCGGTACTGCCGGGCGGAGCTCGGCAAGCTGAACCTGCGGCTCAATAACCGCAAAATCCGGGTTCTCCGCCGGGGCGCCCGGCAGCTGGTCACCGGGCTCGTGGTCAACGACAACGTCGGCGTTCCGCGCGAAGAGAAACGTCGGCTGCGGCAGCGGATGTACTACCTCAATAAGCATTGGGAAGCGGAATTCCGGGAGCTGGATGAACCGGCGCTGGACGCTCTTCTCGGACAGGCCAATTTCATCTGGGACATGGACCGCGGCAACGCCGAGTTCGCCGGTTACCGCCGCCAGCTGCTCGAAATCAAACACGGTTATCGAGTCATTGAGAGGATGGAGTGATGCGCGCTGGAATCGGATCGTTTATCCTTATTATCGGCATTGCGCTGTCGCTCGGGGCGGCTCCGCGGGATGAGTATCCGCCGCCCCTGCCGTCGCCGGGAGCGCCGGTCGACTACCGGCAGATTCGCAGTTTCGAAGCGAAGCGGCAAGCGCTGGAGGAAAAGCTTGCCCGGCAGCAGCAGGGCGTCCTGGTGACCGGCAGGCTCCGGGTCGAAGGGTGCGAGGTATTTCCGCCGGTCGCCTCGCAGATCGCTTTTCTGGATGACGGTGTTTTTCTCGCCATCATTCCGGCGGGGCAGACGCTGCGGTTCGTGCGGCACGGCTGCGAAGAGCTCCGTCTGTCGATTCCGCCGGAGCAGAACGGAGGGCGGATCGATTTCGGCGAAATCGTCCTGCGGCAGGCCTCTCCCGACCGACAGCGTCGCCTTGCGCTGACGCTGCGGCTGCCGGAAGAGGTTGCCGAAGGACGGATCGAACTGACTGCCGGCGGGGTGGGGACATTCCGGAGCAGGCAGGGCCTGTTCCGGAGCGGGGGGGAGTATCAGGAGGAGCGAGGGCGCTCTTCCGTTGCCGTGTTCAGCCGCCGGGTCCGGAACGGCGAGAGCGTCACCTTCGACGGATTGTCCGCCGTCAACTACTCTCTCAGCTTCAAAGCGCGCAGGTGCGTCCAGCACTCGATGAACCTGGAGAATACGCCCGGCGACGTCGATCTCGGCGACATTCAGCTTCAGAAAGCCGCCCGGATTCGCTTTCGGCATTGCTTCCCGCCCGGCGCCCGGTGGCGCGAAACTGTCCTCTTTGTCGAAGAGAGGACCACTCTCGAGCTGGATTCGTCAGGACGTTCCTCATCGGTGATCCTTTCCCCGACTTTTCAGGGAAGGGGGGTCAATATCCAAATTCCCGACCCGGATTGCCTCTGGAGCGATTACGGAGAGCTCCCGCCGGATGAACCCCGCGACCGGCTGCCCGAGCCGCAAGTCATCCGGCAGATGAACCGGCGGCTTGAACCCGGTCACCTCTATCGGGTCCAGTTCGGGTCGTCCGAGAAGCGCGAGTGCTTCATCCATGTCGAGGAGCTGCCGTGGTTTTAGGGTAATTAGTTGAAGCTAACTTATTTGTCGAAAGTTCGGGTTGCAAAACCGAAGAGGGCAGTGTAAATTAATATAATCGCTTTTTTCGAAACGGAGTTCGGACGCGGTGCGTTTGCCGGAAGACCGGAAACCGTTTCCAGTATCAAAAAACCCATACGGAGGAATCATGGCGAAGAAAATGATGACCATCGACGGTAACTACGCTGCATCGTATGTAGCGTATGCCTTCAGCGAAGTGGCGGCGATCTACCCGATCACGCCCTCGTCGACGATGGGCGAATATGCCGACATCTGGGCCAGCCAGGGCATGAAGAACATGTTCGGCGAGAAACTCGAAGTCGTTGAAATGCAGTCCGAAGCGGGCGCCGCCGGCGCCGTGCACGGTTCGCTTTCGGCGGGCGCCCTCACCACCACCTACACCGCGAGCCAGGGTCTTCTTTTGATGATCCCGAACATGTACAAGATCGCCGGCGAAATGCTCCCGACCGTCTTCCATGTCTCCGCCCGCGCCCTCGCCGCTCAGTCGCTCTCCATCTTCGGCGACCACTCCGACGTGATGAGCTGCCGCGCCACCGGATTCGCGATGACCTCCGCCGCTTCCATCCAGGAAACTCACGACCTCGCCATCGTCGCCCATCTCTCCACGCTCGAAAGCGAAATCCCCTTCCTCAGCTTCTTCGACGGCTTCCGTACCAGCCATGAGTACCAGAAGATCGAAGCTCTGGATTTTGAAGATATGAAGGCCATGCTCAACATGGAGGACGTCGTCCGCTTCCGCAACCGCGCGCTGCGTCCCGAGGCCCCCTACGCCAAGATGGCGGCGCAGAACCCCGACGTCTACTTCCAGGGCCGCGAAACCACCAACCAGATCTACGCCGACCTCCCCGCGATCGTCCAGAAGAACATGGATAAAGTCGCGAAGGCCACCGGCCGCTCCTATCGCCTCTTCGACTACGTCGGCGCCGCCGACGCCGACCGCGTGATCATCGCCATGGGCTCCGGCTGCGAAACCATCGAAGAAGCCATCGGCTACCTCAACAGCAAGGGCCAGAAGCTCGGCCTCGTCAAGGTCCGCCTCTATCGTCCGTTC
>JAVBRV010000243.1:0-2649 GCA_031547585.1 Victivallaceae bacterium | reverse complement strand
CAGCGACTGCACCATGGCGGCGGGCATGCCGAACGGCGAATACCGCATCGGTCCGTCGCTGATCCGGGTGAAGGACGGGTTCTCGCAGACCGCGCAGAGCGTTCTCGCCGGGACCACCACCATGCTCGATTCCGGCTGGCACAGCCTGATGTCGAGCGGCCACCTCAATGAGACCATCGCGGCGCAGGCGGTGACGCAGAATCCGGCCTCGCGTTTCGGCTTGGAAGATCGCGGCGTTCTTTTGCCGAACCGCCGCGCCGATCTTGCTATTTTTGAAAATGGAACCAACCGGCCGCTCCTCACCGTCTGCCGGGGGCGCATCATCCACCGCGCGGAGGCTACGCAGGAATGAATCACGAATACCGTCTTCTCGACAGCGGCAATCTGGAAAAACTTGAACAGGTCGGCGAATACCGGTTGATCCGGCCCGCCCTGAACGCCTTCTGGCAGCCCGGCCTGGGGGAGGGCGAGTGGAGCCGGGCCGACGCCCGCTTTACCCGCGACGCCTCCGGCTCCGGCAAGTGGAGCTTCCGCCGGCCGCTGCCGGAGTCGTGGGAGGTCGACTGGGGCGGCTTCCGGCTGAAGGTGAAGCCGACCGGCTTCGGCCACCTCGGTTTCTTCGCCGAGCAGTACCGGAACTGGGAGTTCTTCCGCTCCCCGGCCGCCGGGCTGGAGCATGGGCGGCGGGCGCTCAACCTCTTTGCCTATTCGGGCGTGGGGTCCTTGGCGATGGCGGCGGCGGGCGCTTCGGTCTGCCACCTCGACGCCTCGCGCGGCATGATCGAATGGGGGCAGGAGAACCGGCTGCTGAACCCCGAGATTCCCGACACCATCCGCTGGATTGCCGACGACGTCAATAAGTTCGTGCAGCGCGAAGTGCGGCGCGGTTCGAAATACAACTTCATCGCCCTCGACCCGCCGACCTTCGGGCGCGGTTCGAGCGGACAGGTCTGGAAGATCGAAGAGGATCTGCCGAAGCTCCTCGCCCGGCTGAACGAATTGCGCGATCCGCAGCACCTGTTTACGGTGGTGCTGAGCTGCCATTCGCCGGGATTTTCCTCGCTGGTGCTCGAGCGCCTGACCGAAGAGGCTTTCGGTCCGGGCGGACGCTGTGTGGATTCGCGGGAGATGACCATTCCCGAAAGCACCGGCCGGCAGTTGCCCGCCGGAATCACTGTTACCTGTCAATGGGAGGGACGAAAATGAAGATGCCGCTTGCGCTGCTTGCCGGAACCCTGTTCGCCGGGAGTCTCGCCGCCGCCGATATTGCGCTGCCGCCGCCCAAAAAGTCCGGCGGCATGGCGCTCTCCGAAGCACTGGCGCTGCGCAAAAGCACCCGCGCCTTCCTGACGCGGGCCTTGAGCGAGGCGACCCTCTCCAGCCTTCTCTGGTCCGCCGCCGGAGTCAACCGTCCGGACGGACGCCGGACGGCCCCCTCGGCCCTCGACCGGCGGGAGATCAGCATCTACGTGGTGATGACGGCCGCCGTCTACCGGTACGATGCCCCGAAACACCACCTGGTTGAAGTCAACCGGGCCGACTACGCGGTGGATAACGGCGCGCCTCTCTTGCTCGTCTACGTCGCCGACCTCTCGAAGCAGGAGCTCGACTACGCCCGCGTCGACGCCGGATTCATCGGCCAGAACGTCTACCTCTTCGCCGCCGCCAACGAGCTGGGCTGCGTCTTCAAAGGCAGTTTCGACGGCGACCGGCTGAAACCGCACCTGAAGCTGACCGCCGACCAGCGGATTCTCTACGTCCAGCCCATCGGCTACCCCAAGTAATCTCGCTTCGCAAGGCGGAGGGAACGGAGAAGCTGCAACCGGCCAGCCGCCGAATCGATAAAAAAACCGCGCAAATCTGTAAAACAGACTTGCGCGGAGTTTTTTTTGTCAGGCTCAGGCGAGCATGCTCTTCCCCAGATCCCGGTTGAACTGGTAGCTGACTTCGTAGTCGGCGTCGCCGCCCTTCTTCGCGTTGGTGGATTCGATGCCGAAGTAGTAGGTTCCCGCTTCCAGGAGGCCTTCGAAGGACTTCGAGCCATCCGAGACGGAGAGGGTCTTGCCCTTCTTCAGTTTCTCGTTGCCCTTCTTGTCGACGGTAAGCTCATAGATGGTGAGCTTGGCCTTGTCGTCCGCCGTGAAGCCGACGCTGAAGAGCCCGTCTTCATCGACGCTGAACTTCCAGAAGTCGATGACGTCGCCGCAGCCGACCCAGTCCGTGAAGCTGCCGTCGGTGCCGATGGCGCCGAGCTCATTGGCGGTCTGCCAGATGTCGTCGCCGTTGTACCCCTTGGTGAAGAAGGTCGAGGTGTCGTCCACCCGGACGGTGTAGTCGATATCCGCGCCCTTCTTGGCCGTCGGGGATTCGATGCCGATGTAGTACTCGCCCGCTTCCAGGAGTCTGGTGCCCGACTTCGCCGGCGTTTTGTCGCCGGTCGAAAGCGTGCCGCCGATCTTTTTCAGTTTGTAGCCGTTCTTCTTTTCCTCGAGGGTGTAGATGGCGAACTTGGCCTTGCCGTCCGCTTCGAGCGTGAAATCGAGCTCAGCCGCCGTGTCGAGGGTGAGCTTGCGGTAGTCGACGGCGTCGCCGAAGCCGATCCAGTCGGTGAGGAGGTCGCCGGGGGTCGTGACGGAGCCGAGGTCGTAT
>JAVBRV010000149.1:0-10595 GCA_031547585.1 Victivallaceae bacterium | reverse complement strand
AGCTCCCCCCGCCGGAAGCGGTCGAGCACCTCCTCGTAGTCGCGGGCCGTCCGCATGGTATCCGAATCCATCCGGGCAATCCGGGCCGGGTGGAAAACCGCCGAAGCAATCGCCTCGATCTTCTCCGTCCCCAGCCCCGCGTACCGCAGCTTCGGCGAACCGCAAGTCGGGCAATTTACATAGGCCGGAATCATGCCGCCGCACAAGTGACAGCTCAACTTCTCCTCGCGGCGGGAATAAGTGTAGTTCACCGAACAGTGCGGACAAGTCGCCTCGAAACCGCACCCCTCGCAGATCATCACCCGCGCATACCCGCGCCGGTTCAAGAAAAGAATGCTCTGCTCCCCGCGCTCCATCCGTTCCCGCACGGCGGCAACGAGGGGCTTCGAAAAACAGCTGCTTTTCCCCGGCTCCGGCTCGTCATTGAGCCTTTGATCGATAATGCGGATGTGCGGCGTCAATTGCTCGTTCGCCTGCAAAGCCATCCGCGCCAGGAGGAACTTCCCGGCGGCGGCGTTGTAGCTCGATTCCGCCGACGGCGTCGCCGAACCCAGGATCACCGAGGCGTCCTCCAGCTTCGCCCGCATCACCGCCACGTCGCGCGCCGAATAACGCGGAGCCTCCGCCTGTTTGTAGCTCGACTCGTGCTCCTCGTCGACGATGACGAGACCGAGGTTGCGGAACGGTGCAAACAGCGCCGAACGCGCCCCCACCGCGATCCGCACCTCGCCGTCGTTGATGCGGTTCCACTCGTCGAAACGCTCGCCGTCGGAGAGTCCGCTGTGAAGAATGCTGAGGTCGTCGCCGAAACGCGCCCGGAAGCGGCGCACCGTCTGCGGCGTCAACGAAATTTCCGGGACGAGTACAATCGCCGAACGCCCCAGCGCCAGCACCTCGGCAATCGCCTGAAGGTACACTTCGGTCTTGCCCGAATTGGTCGCGCCGTGAAGCAAGAGCACCCGGCTCCCCCCCTCCCCTTTCAGCATCCGGGAGATCTGGGCCAACGCCTTCGTCTGGTCGGCCGTGGGCGGCAAGGGCTTGCTCGCCATCACCTTGCTGTTGCCGAAAGCATCGCGCCGCACCGCCTCTTCTTCCACCGCCACCAGTTCTTCCTTGATCAGCGTCTGCAAGGAGGAGCGGCTGAAGCGGGGAAGCCCGGCCTCGAGCTCCTCGTCGCCGGGAAGCTCTTCTTGCGCCAGAAGAAAATCAAGGAGGGAGACGCGAAGCTCCGCCGAACTCTTCCCCCGGTTCTTTTCGAGGAAGGCGTTGGCTTTTTCGGGGTCCGTGACGCGGTAGACGCGCCGGGTCTTCTTGCGGATCTTGCCGCTGCGGACCGCCGCCGGCAGCAGGGTTCGGATCGACTGCTCCTGCGAGCAGCAGTAATATTCGGCCATCCAGCGCCCGAGCTCGACCAGGTGGCCGGGAACGTGGGCACGGGTGGTGCTGACGGCCAGGATCTCCTTCAGCTCGCCGCCGTAGCTGCTGGCTTCGGCGAGGCTGAGGACGTAGCCGTCACGGGTGGAGCGCCCGAAGGGGACGCTCACCATCATCCCGACCTCGATTTTCCCCTCGAGCGCTGCGGGAATCCGGTAGTCGAACTCCCGGTCGAGGGCGATGTCGGTGATGACTTTGGCGATCATCGGAGCTTACTGGGCGGCGTCTTTTTTGATCGCCTTGCCGTCGTCGCCGTAGATGACTTCGCTCAGGAGCTTGCCGTCGCTGTCGTAGTTGCGGGCGGGACCGAAGAACTTGCCGTCACGAGCGGTGGCGCGCAGCTTGACAATGCCGTTGGGGTGGTAGCTGACGAATTCACCGTCAAGGAGTCCCCCCTGGTCGAAGTGCTGCTCGACCACCCGGTTTTTGCCGTGGAAGGTGGTCCAGCGGAAACGGTTGCCCTCTTCGGGGGTCACCACGATCCGCTCGTCGGCGGCGTTGCCGGAAGTGATCTCGGCCCGGCGGAAAGCACCCTTGTCATCGGATTCGACATCGAGAACCGCACCTTTGCCGGCGAACTGGCGGAGGGCCGGTTCCAGGCAGCGCGGAAGATTTTCCTTGAAACGCGCAACGTCTTTTTCGGAGTAATTGCGGATGGCGTTGGCGGAGGGCGCGGCTTCAGCCGGAGCCGCCGGTTCGGAAGAGGTGCTGCAGCAGCCGGCCAGCAACGCGGCGGCGGCGGTGGAAATGGCGAAACGCGGGATCTTCATGGATCCTCCTATTGGGATATGGAGGGCTCCGCGGCGAACCGCGGAGCCGAAGTGATTACTTCGTCTTGGGGCAGGTGCAAGCGCACTTTTCGGCGCACTTGCCGCCGCACTTGCAATCCTTGGCGCAAGCGGCGCCCTTGGCACAGGTGCAAGCGGCGGCCTTGTCGCAGACGGCGCCCTTTTCACAGGTGGCGGTCTTGTCGCAAGCAGCGCTCTTGTCGCAGGCCTTGTCGCCGCAGCAGCCGGCGAGAATCAGCATGGCGGCGGCGGAGATGGCGATGAGAGTGGTCTTCATGATAACTTCCTCCTTACAGGTTTACGCGCCCGCGAAGCTCTTTCGCAGGCTTCCTTTTACAATAGCACCGGGCGGTCGATTTGTCCAATTCCCGGACAAGATTTTTTCACCGGGGCGGGCTTGCCCGGTCTGATTCAATAGCAAAACCGCCCGTTCCTTGTAGGAACGGGCGGTTTTACGCTGTTTGGGAAATCAGCGGTCGGGCAGCCAGTAGGTGCTGAAATTGTAAGTTGTATCGGTGAGAGTGGCGGGGACCGAGCGGGAGCTGCATTGCAGCCCGCCGGAAGACTGCGTGCTTCCCACCGGATACGGCTTGACGTGTCCGTCGACGAAAGCGTAATTCATTTGCTTGTTGTGCCGGTTATAGAGGTCGACGTTGCCGGTCACCCCGGAGCCGGTGGCGTTGTTGAAAAAAGCGCCGCCGGCCTGCCAGTCGGAAACCAGAATTTTCCGGGTGGCGTGCTTAACGCCACCGACTTTAAACACCTTCAGCCGATTGGCAACGGGATTGGTGGTTTCGGAAGTGCCGCTGAGGTAAGGATTGTAGCCGGTCAGGCTGATGCTGTCGGTATTTGAGCTCGCCGGGCAATACAGCAGCTTGATGGAGTAGAGCCCCTGGTAATAATTGACCGCGCCGGTAGTGGGATGGAGCGGTTCGGGAAACCCGAGATAGGCGACGATGTTTCCGGCGAAGAGGTACTTCCGGTACGGGTCGTTGCTTGATCCGTAAATGCCGCTGATGACCGGCGGGAAAAAGTCGTGGTTGTCCCCCGGATACAGGAGGATGGCCGAGGCGATCTGTTTGAGCGAGCTTTGGCACCCGGCCATTTTCGCCCGGCTGCGCGCCTTGCTCAAAGCGGGCAAGAGAATCGCCGCCAGGATGGCGATGATCGCCACCACGACCAGGAGTTCGATGAGGGTAAAAGTGCGTTTTTTCATACAAATTCCTCCCTTTCGGTTACTTTTTTTTCAAAATTTCGGCGAAGAGCGCCGGCGATTGCCCGCTCTCCAGGTAAAACAGGGTGTCGTGATCCGCCACGGGGAGCGGCAGGGGATTCCCCCAGAGGTCGGCGGCGGCGGCGTTCGCGGGGTGGAGCTTCCAGCCCGAAACACCGCGCCGGGGGATCACCACCGCCGTGGAGCCTTTTTCGTTGCCGAAGAGAAAAACCCAGACGCCGGGCGCGGCTTCGAAGCGGCTGTGGAAAGGCACGGCGTCGATCCGCTTTGCCAGCGCCGCGTGGGCCACCAGCTGCGGATGGGCGTAGCCGTCGCCCTGCAGGAGCACCGTCCATTGGGCGGCGATCGCCAGACCGCGGTTCCAGCCGCTCGGGCAGGCGTACTGGTAGACGCGCCCGACGCCGCTGCCGAGGTTGCTGACGAGAAAGCGGGTCTGGCGGTCGGCGGTCATTCGCCAGGGGTGGGTGTCCTTGAAGGGCAGCGTCCAGTGGTAGATGCCGGTCTGGAGGTCGCCGAAGCCGCCGAATTGCGAGCTGAAAACGCCCTGCCCTTCGGTGTTCCAGACGGTCTTTCCTCTGGGGACTTTGCTCCCCAGCGCCAGCCGGACGCCGGAATCAACCGCGTCGCCGGAGAAGCCGGTCCAGGCGGCGGTGTACTGGTGAAGTTCGATTACATCGCAGGTGTTGAGTCCGCCCAATCCGTACATCTTTTCGGCCCAGTTCGGGAATGCCCAGCTGGCGCTGATTCCGGCGGAGCGAATGCCTGGGTCGACCGCCTTCAGGGTTTCATGCATCGTCTTCTGAAGCAGGGCGAAATCCTCCACCTTGCCCGGCAAGTAACCGAAGCGGTTGGTCCCCTTCTCTTTAGGGGCGTAGCGGTCAAAAAAGAAGGCTCCCCAGGGTTCGTTGCCGAGGCCCCACTCCCGGATCTCGTTCCGGTAGCGCCCGGCGACGGTGCGGACGTACCCGGCAAACTCCTTCGGGTCGCGGGGACGCAGCCATTTGGCGCGCGGTCCGGTTTCGCCCCCGGCGTTGAGGGAGGCCCAGCCCGGGGTGGTGCCGAGTTCGCCGAGGATGTGGAAGTGGTGCTTCCGGTACCGGGCGATCCGGTCGTCGCGGAAGAGCCACTTGCCCGGTTCCGGCTCAAGGTAGTACCAGCCGACCAGGGGGAGTCCGCCGTGGTCGTGGAAGCGGGCGTGGTTGACGCCGCCCGCCTTCAGCGCCAACATATCGAGATCGCTGGCGGGGAAGCCGCCGAAATAGGATTCCGGCGCGTCTTTACCCCGGAATTTCGGGAGCGGCAGCCGGGTGACCACGATCTCATTGGGCGGCGAAACGGTCTTGCCATCGCGTTTGGCGAGGACTTCGACCCGGAACTGACCGAAAGGTTTATCCTTTACCGCCGCGCCGAAGTCGATTATTCCGGCTTCGGCGGTCAGCTGAAATTCCCCGCCGTAGAGGTCGAAGGCTTTCGCTTCGACTTCGACGCCATTCGCTTCGCCGGTGACCAGATAGCGGACCAGCGGTTTTTCATCCTCGAACTGAATCCGGGCGGCGGCGGCCGCGGAGTCGGGCAGCGCGAGAGCGACTTCGCATTCGTTCTGCGGCAGATAGCGATCATCGAGGGAGCTGGAGGCGCGAAAAGCGTCGATCTCCAGTTCGCCGGAACCGTAAAAGCGCAATAGGTGACCGTAGGCGGCGGCGTCGGGCGTGAAAGGAACGGTGACGCGCCGCCACTCTTTTGTGGGTGGCAGCTTCTTCGGGGTCTGCATGCGGAAGCCCATGATCCGGGCAGTCCAGTCGCCGGAGCCGCGGTAGGAGAAGGAGACGTAGTGCGTACGGGTGAAATCCGACGGATTGAAGGGCTCGGTGTCGAAGATGCCGTGGGAAACGTTCCCCTCGGCCTCCGACACGCGTTCCGGGTAGTCGAGAATCAGATGCGGATAGCCGGAAGGGCCGGGCTTCTCCGACAACCGCACTTCACCGATGTCGCGCCCGGATACCCAGCCGCTCTGGAGTCCGAGCGGCAACCGGCTGTTGCGGAAGTAATTGACCGAATCCGCAGCCGGGAGCCGCACCTCGCGAGCGGGGGTTCCGGGAGCGACCTCCTCCACCCGGATGGAGTGAAAACGAAATTCGACGGGATCCGATAACCGGAGCTGGATTTCCGCCTCTTTGAATGGACTGTTGACGAGAACAATCGTGGAGAGGCGCTGCCGCCCGGCGTCGGCTTCCAGCCGGAGCTGACCGAGTTTTACCTGCGGTTTTTCCGTCTGGAGCAGCAGGAGCCCCGACCCGTTGCGGCCCTCCGGGGAGCGTTCGAAATCCACGCTGATCCGGTAGCAGCTCCGGTACTTGAGCGGTACCGGAATGGAGATCTTCACCCCCTTTTCTTCCCGGAGGGTAACGCTGTAAACGCCCTTCCCCGCCTTGCCGGCCGCCGCGCCGCTCTGAAGCTTCCACCCTTCCGGCAGCACCCCCTGAAAACGCGGAGACTTCGCCTCGACGAAAGGAACCATCCGGGCGAAATCGATCTCATAGACGACTTCCGCCCGCAGCAGCCCGGCGGTGAAGAGAAGGAGCAACAAAGATGAATACCGACGCATGGCTGTCTCCTTTTTTTTACCGGTAGATCAGGAACTCTTCGACCGATTTCCAGAATTCCGCGCTCTCGCGCCGTCCGCGTTCGAGGAGGGCGGCGGTCGACTCCCGGCCGGTGCGCCAGTCGGCGCTGCCGAGGCAGCTGTCGAAGGTGATCGCCGCGCACGCGCCGTTGTCGAAGGGAATGGCGAATTCCGGATAATCCGAGCGCACGACTTCCAGCAGCCACATGCCGGTTTCGAAAGCGTTGTAGCGCCGCTTGTCGGTAATCAGCACCCGGACGCCGTAGCACATTTCGTCGACGTATTTCTTGAACATATTGTATTGCGCCATAAACGCACAGGAACGGAAAAGCACGCCGGGGAGTTCGAGCGCGTTCAACCGCTTCTCCAGCTTCACGCCGTCGATGTAGGGCGCGCCGTACATCTCGTAGGGCCGTGTGGTGCCGCGCGCTTCGGAGAGGTTGGTCTGGCCGATCCAGGCGGTTCCGGCGTAGATCAAGGCGCTCGTCGGATTCGGCAGATTCGGGGTGGGGTTGATCCAGAACAGCCCGCAGTCGTCGAAAAACATGTCGCGGCTCCAGCCGGAGCACGGGATCACCGTCAACCGGCAGGCGTCGTCGAAGTAGCGGCGGTTGACCATCTTCGCATACTCCCCCGCCGTCAGGCCGAAACGCACCGGTACGCCCCAGATCCACTTGCGGTCGAATTCCGGCTCCGCCATGACGCCCTCGACGGCGCCGCCCAGGGGGTTGATCCGGTCGAAAACCGCCAGCGGCTTATCGAGGGCGATGCAATCCTCCATCACCTTCGTCAGCGCTTTGAGATAGGTAAAGGCGCGGCTGCCCACATCCTGAAGGTCGAAGGCCATGATGTCCACCTCCTCCAGATGCTCGGCGCGGAGGCGGTTTTTGCTGCCGTATAAGGTGTAACAGGGGAATCCGGTGGGAATATCGACGCAATCTTCTACGTGGGCGCCGTTCTGCAAAGCCCCCCGGACGCCGTGTTCGGGGGCGAAGAGGGTGGTCAAGCGGCAGTTGGCCGCGAGAACGTCCAGCGTGGCGTTCGCTTCGCGGTCGATTCCGGCGGGATTAGTCATAAGGCCGATGCGTTTCCCCCGGAAAACCTCGGCGTGCTCTTTCAGGTTATCGATGCCGTTACAGACGAAATTCTTCATTTTTGACCCTTTATATAGCACTGAAAGCGAAAGTTTGATTACCGGCGTATTCGCACGCCCGGATTTGTTCGAGGAATTGTTCGTTCTCGCGGAGCAAGTCGTCGGGGGCGGGGGCGCCGCTCTCCCAGCGGATCGACTCCAGGGGCCGCATGTCGATGGCCAGCCGGTCGCATTCATCGAGGAACTCTTCGCGCCGCCGGGTGCATTCGTCGGCGCGTCCCGCCAGGTGGAGGGCCTTCAGGATCAGGAACTTCGTCTTCATGTCGAAGTTCCCGCTGCTGCGCCCCACGCCGAGTTCGTGCGGATATGAGAGGGCGCGTTCGAAAAACTCCAGCGCTCCGGCGGAGTCGCCCGCCGCCAGGAGCTCCTCCCCCAGCCGGAGGTTGGCCGTGATGAACAAGGCTCCGGTCATCCGTTTGCCCTCGCAGAGCACGAAACGCCGCCCCGCAAGCTCCGCCAGCGCGCCGCGGGCGTCTCCCCCCTCCAGCTTCAAAAAGGCGCGCCGGATGGTGACGTAAGGATTGCTTTGCAGTTTCTCCGGCAAGGCCGCCAGCAGCTTCTGCCGCCGGTCCCCTTCCCCGAGGAGTTCGAGCACCTGGTCGAATTCGTAGAAGTACTTGTAGGTGGCGGTTTCGGGGTGGAATCCGGCCTCGTAGAAGCAAGCGGCCTGCTTCGGGTCGCGAACGATTTTCCAGTGATAAAGCCCGAGGTTGCGGAACAGTTCCGGGTCGGAAGAGCCGAGTTCGCGGGAACGGTTCCAACGGCTCACCGCCCCCTCCCAGTCCCCCGCCGCCGCCCGTAGCACGCCGCAATAATAGTGGAGGCGCGCCGCTTGCGGATGCTCCGCCCGGAGCGCCTCCAACGCCTCCGCCGTTCCGGGCGGGGGGAAAATGCCCGCGACCGGCTGGGCTTCGAGCGCGGCGATATCCCCGCCCAATCCGGCCAGTACCGGGTCGGCGGCGGCATAGCGCCGGGCGACCGAACGCGCCTCCTCCGGAAGCCCCAGATTCCGCAGCAGAGCCGCGATCACTCCGGCCTGGCGCGGATCGGTCAATTCCGGCGTGTTCCCCGCCAGCAGCTCCGGCAGCGGATTCTCCGGCGCGAGCTCACGCAGGCGCTCCACGGCCCCCGCGTCGCCGGAACCGGTGAGCTGGTGGTGGAGGGCGGCGATTTCCAGCAGCTCCTCGCACCCGGCGGTCCGGGGATCGGCCAATAGCTCCATCAGTTCACTCCGCCGCTTCAGCCGGAAATAGAGCCCGGCGAGGCGCGCCGAAGCCGCCGGGCGCCAGGCGCCGTCGCACCGGGCGCGCTCGAAGTGGAATCTCGCTTCGGCCACGTCGCCGCAGCCTTCGGCCGCCAGCGCGTAGTAGTAGGAGGCTTCCGGGTCGCGCCGGTTCTTCGCCAGCGCCGCGTCCAAAAGCGGCAGGGCGGCGGAGAAATACCCCCGTTCCAGCTTACGCCGCCCCAATGCCTTCAGCGCCGCCGTGTAACTGCCGTCAATCGCGAGCGCGCGGCGGTAATGCTCCTCGGCCGCCGCCGGTTTGCCGTGCTCCTCGCAATAGCGTCCCCGCAGATATTCGGCCTCGGCCCCCTCCGGAACCGGCAGCGGCGCGGCTCCCGGGAGGGAAGACGAAACCGCACCGAACTCCAGCAGAACCCAGCCGTCGACGTGGCGAAGGGTGAAATTCTCCTCACCCGCCAAAAGCGGGAAGTCGTGCGATTTACCGGTTTCCGCCTGGAATGCATGGCGTTCGCCGCCCGATTCCAGCTCCACCCGTTGCGCCCTGTGGCACTGAATCCGCAGCATTCCCCCGCCCGCCGACACGGTGAAATCCGGCGACGAAGCGAGGTGCCGCTCCAGGAGCTCGCGCACCGGCAGGAAGTGCTCGCGCCAGCTCCGCTCTTCGCCGGGATTCAGCAAGAGGAAATCGGTCTGGATCGGCAAGGGGCCGGATTGAATTTCGATATTGGGCGCGCCGTCCAGCGTCAGGTTTTCGTTGACCACCTTGCCGTCGTCGCCGGTGCCGAGGGTCCAGATCTTCCGCCCCGGCAAGCGGCCGAAGTCGGCGTGCTGAAGAAGCCCGAAGCCCTTGTCGCGGTGGTAGACGCCGAAGGTCTCGCTCCGCAGCCCGAGGAAGAAAAGCGGCAACTGGAAGTAGACCGAACGGTAACGGCGGATATCCGTTTGGTTCACCCGGGGGAGTTCGAGTTCGGCGATCCGGGTCGTATCCATCGGCGGATGCACCACGCCGTGGCCGCAGCGGGCCGGGAAGACGAACTCGGTGTCGCCGTAAGCGGGAACCTTGGCATTGGTCCACCAGTAGCCCGGATGCGGCAGCGCCGTGCGGTTGCCGCAGTATTCATCGATGAAAACCGCCTCGGAGTCGCGCTTCAAGGTGACGGTCACCCGCCAGACCATGCCGGAGATCAGCTCGCGATCCGAAATCGTCACCGCAGCCGAACCGTCGGCATTCTCCTTCATCCGGCAGGTCACCGGCCGGTCGGAGGTAACCGAATGGCTGCCGGGGAAGTTGAACTCCATGCCGATGCCGTTCCAGGCGCCGGTCAGCCCGGCCATCACCGGCTTCAGCACCGGATTGCGGAACAGGAGTTCGCGTCCGTTCTTCTTGTCGACCATCCCGATCAGCCGCCCGCCCAGCTCCGGCAGGAAGGTCAGCTCAAGATGGTCGTTCTCCAGAATCACCGCGCGGAACTCCGCCGGTTCGAACGCCTCCCCCACCAGCTCCTGAAGCGCATAAGGATATACCCGTTTGCCGCGCGGTGTGCATTCCGGAATGAGGGGCGGCAGTCGGTCGGCTTCGCCGGGGCGGCAGTAGGGAATCGTTACACGGGTTTCATGGCAGCGGGCGGGTTGCGGCATAGCGTCATTCTCCTGGGTAAACTTTTCATTTCACGCTATACCATAATCGATTTTGCCGCGAAGAACAAGGATTTTCGCGCCAAATAAATTGGACTATTTTGACAAACGATAGCGCCGCGGGGAAACGCCGGTGTGGCGCGAGAAGAAACGGCAAAAGTATCCCTCGTCGCAGCAGCCGAGACGGGCGGCGATTTCGCCGACGGACATTTCGCTGGAGTGGAGGAGCCGTTTGGCTTCGAGAATCCGCAGGTTCGCCAGATACTCGCCGGGGGTTTCCCGGTAGTTCCGGGCCCAGTGACGCAAAAAGGTGCGGCGGCTGAAGCCGTACTGGCGGACCAGGAGATCGAGATCGATCTTTTCGGCGTAATGGAGCTGAAAATAGGAGGCGATTTTGAGGATCTTCTGATCCGTATCGCCGAGCGGCGTCTGCTGCTCGGAAATCCGCAGCAGGCTTTCGTGGATCAAGCTGTAACAGGCGAGGT